>JAQTRT010000201.1 GCA_028711675.1 bacterium
ATCTGGCCGAAGCCACTATGCTCGATATCCGGTACGAGCTAGCGGACTGTTACATGCAGGATAAGAATTTTCAGGCTGCCATCGAGCAGTGGCAGGAGATAGATGCCGTTCAGCCGGATTACAGGGACGTGCGCCAGAAGATCAAGGATAATGTACGCTTCGGCAAGGACAGGATACAGGATTTTATCATTGCACAGGAGATGGATTTCGAGAAGATCTCGCGTTATATAGTGACTTATCTTGATTTCACGATTAAAAAATTAAAAATGAACAGTAAAGAAGAAATTATGATCGAAGCCAGGTCCAATTCTCCGGAAATGTACCAGGGATTGTACTATATCGTGGTACGCCGGAGTTTCAATCCCATGGGGGAAAGGGAGATATCGGAATTTTACAATGAAATGCTGAAGAACAAGATCAAACGCGGTCTTGTTGTCTCGGCAACGGGCATTTCCCCGACAGGTATAAAGTTCTCTCTGGATAAATCCATAGACCTTATCGGTACAATCCAGGTCATGCGTCTTCTGAAAAAATTCGAGCACCGGATATAATAGGAAACTCTCTATGACCCCTGAATTAAAAAAGATATTCACTGATATGAAGATATCCATATTGTTTACATTATTTTTTCTGGGTTTATCCTGTTCCTGTCCGGCCTATACTTCAGAGGATGGATTTTTCCCCAATAATGATGCAGGCGTGATCTATTTGGATACATCCATTATCCATGAATTATCCGGTCCCGTCACTTATAACGGAACAGGATGGACCCTTGACCTGGGTTTCAATATAGGAAGATTATTCCATGATTATTTACACCTGGCTCCTTATGCAGGCATCCGCGTACTGGGTAACTTAAAGTATAAGAATGCGTTCCTCAGGGATTTCGCGGAAAACTATTCTGAACTCACCCAAGAGGAGCAGGAGGAGAACGATTTTCTCCTTTCTGAAGTGGATAAGGTGGCAAACTTCATCAAGGGAGGAAAACTGGACGGTGCGTTCGGCTTCTCGTTCGGAATTGTATTACGTCCGCCTGTCCGCTATTTCCCTCCTCTGAAAATATACCGTTTGATATACTGGAGCAGCATAAAACCGTCCAGTGACGGCGGAGCCGTCATCATTATCGGAGGCTCCCACGGGCCTGCTTATACCCTGGACAGAGCAGGCTGGGGTTTTGAGCTGATCACCTTTCCCGGTTACAGCATGGGTTTTAGATATCCGGGAACAGGAAGTTTAAACATCGGCTATATCAGTCTTTATGTTGAAATAATGGATTTTATCGATGATGTACTGATCTGGAGCTCCAACCTTGCCGAATACAAAGACCAGTATTTAAAGGATTACGTTACTGATAAATTCAAGGATAAATACAGAACAGAGATCAGGATGGGCATGAAGATCGGTATTAATATCCTGTAAACTCCAGACCGTATCCTTTTTTTCTTACTGCATATCATAAATCTCTGCTTTTACCTGAGATAATCCCTGTTTTCTAAAAAATCGATCCCTGTAAAAATTTTTCTTGACTTTTTATTTTAGTACTGTATATTTGTTCAGGTATTTATGATGACCGGTCTTTATTATTCCGGGAAGCATGAATTCAGGATAAGGAACCATCGACCAAAGAACGGGAGGTACTGGTTTATGGAAAAGAAGAAACTCACCAAAGCCCAGAGCAATGTGCTTGATTTTATCGAAGCTTATATGGAAAAGAAAAAAATGCCGCCTACCTATGATGAGATCGCTGACAATTTCGGATTCAAGTCCAAGAACTCAGTGGAGTCTCACCTTCAGGCCCTGGAGAGAAAAGGGGTCATTAAAAAGATAGCGGGCAAGGCCAGGGGCATCACCCTGTCTGAAAGCGCTTACAAGAAGAACCTCATCCCCCTGGTAGGGACCGTGGCGGCCGGCATGCCTGTTCTGGCCGAAGAGAATATCATAGAATACCTTGACCTGTACAAGGTCTTCTATACGGACGTGGAGATCTTTGCCCTGAACGTGAAAGGGGAGAGCATGATCAAAGCCGGCATCATGGACGGCGATATCGTGGTGGTGCGCAAGCAGCCCGTGCTCCGGGACGGTGAAATAGGCGTCGTGATCATTGAGAACGAAGCCACGGTGAAGAGGGTTTATTTTAAAGGGGACAAGATCATTCTCAGACCGGAAAATGACAGGATGAAGGATATTATCGTTTTCCCTGAAGAAAAACAATGCTTTATTGCCGGCAAGGTCATCGGTGTCATCCGGAAAGATGTGCAATAAGATGATCTGATCTTCCGGCCCGGCGCAGCCGGAGAATAGGATTTATTCCTGACAGGAGAAGGACTGAGTGAACCCCTCCCTTTTGTCCTCTCCTGCCGGGAAATTTTAATGACAGGATAAAGGACGGACATGGCGGAAGAAAAAAAGTATTATATCGGCCCGGCCGGATGGTCCTACCCCGACTGGAAAGGTGTCGTGTACCCCAGGGATATGAAGGTCCATCCTCTGACCTTTTTGGAGAGATATTTCAACATGGTGGAGATCAATACCACCTTTTATCATGTCCCCAACCTGAAGATGGTGGAGAACTGGTGCGCGGTCCTGACCAGGAACGATTTCCAGTTTATTTTAAAACTGCATCAGAAATTCACGCATGAGCGTGAGGATATCCGGCAGGAGGAGATCCAGGCGAACAAGAACGTTTTTCAGGTGGTGAAATACCATGAAAGGATGGGAGGCATCCTTGTTCAGTTCCCCTGGTCCTTTATCAACATCGGCGAGAATTTCGACTACCTGAAACAGCTGATCGGATGGTTCTCTGATTTCCCGCTGATCATAGAGGTGAGGCATATCAGCTGGCACAAGAGGGATTTCTTCGAATTCCTGAACAGGAATAATATCGCTTTCTGCAACATCGACCAGCCTGAAACACGGAACAGCATCAAGCTCTCGGATTATGTCACTTCCGAGACCGGCTATCTGCGGCTGCACGGCCGGAATAAAAAGGACTGGTTCGGCGAAAATACCAGCCGCGACAAACGCTACAACTACCTTTACCGTGATGAAGAACTGGAAGAATTAATGGAAAAGATCAAGACCATCCGGGAAAAAAGCCTGAAGACATTCGTAGTGGGCAACAATCATTTCAAAGGGCAGGCTGTCGTGAACCTGCTCCAGATATCATCCCGGCTCTCTCTTCTTAAAGAACCTGTTCCTGAACTTCTGGCCGGGCATTATCCGGTCCTCAAATAAGCTTCACAACCCCGGAAGCTCTTCCCGTTCATGCTCTTTCCAGGGAAAAGGATTTTAAAGATGAATAAATACAGGATCATCGGCTATCTGAAAGTACCTGATTTTTATCTTCAGCTCCATTCCCTCTTTTACCGGGAAGGCCCGGACGAAGCTGTGGTCATCGGCGGTTCGGTCCGTGAATACGGGGTAGTCCTGGAATCGTCCCCGGCGGCCTGCCGCAGAGGCGTACGATCCGGTATGCTCTGTTCAGCGGCAAAGGCGATAGACCCGTCCATCAGGATTGTACCACCGGACACGAAAAATTATGATCATTTCGTGAAAAAGATCATTGACATTATATCTGATTTTTCACTGAAATGCATCAAGGACAGGTATGATTCCTTTTATCTTTTCCTGCCCGATTATTTCTTCCTTGAGCCCACTATCCGGCAGATCCAGGAACGGGTCCGGATGAAGCTTCATCTCCGCACTCAGACCGGTATCAGCGTGAATAAATGCATGGCCAGGCTGGCTGCCGCTATGGCGCGCCTGGACCAGATCTTCCAGGTGGATGCGAAGAATGTCCATGAGGCTTTCCAGGGCCAGACCGTGGACAGAATAGAAGAACTGAACCTTGAACAGCGGAATAAGCTCAAGCTGGCCGGGATCCGTTTTCTGCACCAGCTCCTCCCGTTGAGCCTGAACGAACTCAGATTCCTCCTGGAGGAAAAGGCGGAAACGGTGTATCACAATTATATAGCCCTTCTGAAGACCACAAAGGAAGAGGACCGGTTCATCTATGATGAGATCATTTTCCACAATGCCCGGAATAACCGCCGCAGCATGAAAGAAGCGGTATCGGACAGGATGGAACAGCTCCTCCGGGCCTTCCCCCGCATCGAAAAGCTTAAGATCCTGGTCGGGTATATTGACAACAAAGATTACATCTTTTCAAAAAAGATAGGAGGGCCGGTCACCAGCCGCATGCTGACCGGCTGCCTGATGAAACTGGTGGACAGGATGAAACGCCGCGTCCGGATCAGACGGATAAAGATCGGCGTTATCCCGGGGGAGGAGCAGGGGAGCCTGCTGGTCATGAGAAACGTGGGCAAGGGAAAAACAGCCCCGGCGCCCTGAGGAAGTGTTCTTCGTCCGGATTACCGGGCTTCCATCACGACAAGGGTGATATCGTCATACTG
Organism: bacterium; assembly: GCA_028711675.1. Taxonomy (GTDB): domain Bacteria; phylum Spirochaetota; class JAHITG01; order JAHITG01; family JAHITG01; genus JAQTRT01. Next base: position 4,413 of record JAQTRT010000201.1, read on the forward strand.
AGGGTAGTTCCCCATAAAGGCATATACTTCGCTCTTGATGCTGTCCATGATTTCATGCACTGGCTTTTTACTGTGTTTTTTGAATATGACTTTCAGCTGTTCCAATCCGAAACGATCCTTGTTTTCGTTGTGTGCTTCGGTCACGCCATCCGTATAGAGAAGAATTTTATCCCCCCGGTTCAACTTTATCCTCTTTTCCTCCAGAATCTTTTCGATGTCCGGGAAAACCCCCAGGATGACGCCCCCTGAAGGAATGGCCTCGATCTCTTCTGTTTTATCTTTATAAACAAGGATATGCTCGTGGCCTGCCGAGGAATAATGTATTATTGATTCTTCTGAATCCCAGATCAGATAAAGCATGCTCATGAATTTTTCGCCTTCTATATGCTGGTTCAGGATCTCATTTATCTTCAACAGGATCTGTTTGGGCGATCTTTCCAGTTTAACGAAGATATGGATGGCGGTTTTCACCATAGCCATGAGAAGCCCGGCTCCAACCCCTTTCCCGGATACATCGCCGATAACGATCCCCAGCTTATCCTTTTCCGGCAGGGATATAAAATCATAATAATCCCCTCCGATCTCCTTGGCCGGTACCATGATACCGCATAATTCCAGATTTTTCATCTCCGGAACTTTTTTAGGCAGCAGGTTCATTTGAATGGTTTTTCCCAATTCAAGTTCCTGTTTTAATCTTTCCTGTTCCACCAGGTTCTTTATCAGGTAAGCATTCTCAATGGACACGGAAGCCTGGACGGCAAAGGATTTCATCAGTTCCAGTTCTTCATCCCCGAACGTACCGCTGGCCAGTCTGTTATCCAGGTAAATAATGCCAAGCGGTTTCTCTCTTGTCCTTAAAGGAACGACAATGATTTCCTTGATCTTATGGGATTTTAATTCGCTGGAAACGAGCGTGTCCGGTTCTTGTTCGAAATTGACCATCACAGCTTCCTGGGTTCCCTGAATTTTATGGATAAGTTCCAGGCTTATCCGGTAATTCTCGTAGGAAAAAGCCTGCTGCCTCATCTCTTTATCCAGTCCTTTGAATAATCTTAAAGATAAAGCAGTTTCATTTTCATTGTATAAGAATAAAAAGCCCCTCTCTGCTCCTGTTACCTTAAGGGAATAATCCAGTATCTTGTCCAAAAGCTCGTTTAAATTGAATTCTGAACCAATGGCTCTTGTGACAGAAAGGAGGGATTCCAAATGTCTTCTTTGCGTGAGAGCTTCACGGGAATCAATGGCTTCTCCCGATGTGCTGAGGTTCTTCAGAAGTTTATCCGCACGGGTAAGGTCAAGCTTGGCACCGCTCTGGATAAATAATTCCTTTGCTTCCAGAAGCATAGTATGGACATTATTGTCTGAAAAACCTTCTTTTATTAAAAAGGAGGCTTTTTGCATCAAAAGATGACCCAGCCGGTACTTGTCTTC
>JAQTRT010000007.1 GCA_028711675.1 bacterium
TCGGCCATCTTTTACTGGTATAATTTTTCCCTTGACGGATGCATATAAAATATATATCTTCTGTAGATTGTGCTGATAACAGAGCAGTTCAAATAATCGGGCTGGTGATGATCACCGGTCAGGAAAGTCCGAACTCCCACAGGCAAGCTGCCGGGTAACGCCCGGGAACCGCGAGGTTCAGAAAGTGCCACAGAAACGACACAGCCGGCTCTTTTGCGCGAGCAGAAAAGCGGCAATGGTGAAATTGCGGGGTAAGAGCCCACAGGATGGATGGTAACATCCCATCCGGGTAAACCTCAGCTGGAGCAAGGTCACGCAGGGGTTGGGCCGCCTGTCCTTTATATCCCCGGGTAGACCGCAAGGAAAAAAGACAGTAATGTCTTTTTCAAGAGAAATGATTATTTAAACAGAATTCGGCTTATGAACAGCTCTTTTCAAGTAAAAGGCCGTAAAGGCGTCAAAGGTTAAACAGAATAACATTTGACAAATAAAAAAATAATATTAGATTTAAGAAAATTTTCAAGGAGTCCCGTATGTTAAATAAATTAGCCAACAAGAAACTGATCATGATCATATCCCTGATAGCCGCCATCGCTTTTTTAGGCCTTATTTATCTGGAATGGGGCCGCGGCGGCGTAACCGCGACAGGCGAGATTGCCAGCGTGAACGGTCATTCCATTTACTTACAGGATTTGAGAGAATTATACGAGCAGCTCAAGGAATACAACAAAGATAAAATGACAAAAGAGAACGCCTCACAGATCGACCGGCAGATTATGGAGGAAGCGCTCCGGAGGGTCATGCAGAAATACCTGATCCTCCAGCAGGCGGCGAAAGCCAGGATAACGGTCAGTGACGAGGAAATACTGAAAAGCGTCGTAGCCATGAAGATGTTCCAGACCGAGGACGGAAAGTTCAATCCTTACCTGTACCAGCAGCTGCCGAATGCCGTCAAGACCAAACTGGAGAACGAAAAAAGGGAAGAGATCACGTCCCAGCTCTTCCAGATAAGACTGTATGACGCGGTCAAGACCTCTGACCTTGATATCCGGACTTATTACCAGGAAAAATACACTCAGTGCAAGGTCCGGTTTATCCTGGTCCGCATCAATGAAGAATCGGGTAAAGCAGGCCTGGATACGCTCCTGCAAGCCAATACGGAACGGGCAAAGGCTGAAAAGGTCATCGACACATTCCTGCAGGCCGTAAAGAAAGGAGTGGACTTCAATGCCGCAGCCAATGCTCTGGGTTTAAGCGTATTCACAACGGATTACTTCCAGTTCTTCGGCCCTATCAAGAAGCCCGGAAGCCAGGAACGGTTCAATGACATTGAATTTCAGGATGTGTATGTCCAGGCCTTCAGGCTGAACCCTTTCCAGTCGAGCGAAAAAATATCCCTCAACCATGCTTTTGTGGCCTTACAGCCCGTCTCCCGTGTTAATCCTGACTGGAACAAGTTCTTTAAAGAACTTCCCACCCTGAAAAATGAATATGACGCGCGGTTGAGGCAGTATGCCCTTCAGGACTGGTATATGAATATTATCCAGAAATCAAAAATCGTGAATAACCTGGCAAAGCTTTATACAAAACAGTAAGCTGCAATCCCTTCCGTTCCATTACCGCCCGATCTTCAGCCGTTCACTGGCCGCGGCAAGGATGGCTTTTAGCATTTCTGTGTAGGACATGCCGGCCAGCTTCGACATCTTGTTCAAGTGCCCGTCCCAGCACCAGCCGGGATTGGGATTAACTTCCAGGAGCCGCGGATTTCCTTGGCTATCCAGTCTCCAGTCCAGCCGCGTATAATCACGGCAATCAAGACGCTCCACCAGCTTCAAACACCAGTCCTCGAGAAGTTTCTTGGTCTCGTCCGGGATATTGGCCGGGACGGATTTCAGTTTCCAGTAAGGGGAATCCGGGTCCCATTTGGCTTCATACCCGCATATCTTGGGGAGATCCTCAGGCAGTTCGGAATAATCCTCTTCGATGACCGGCAGGACCACATACTGCTCCGGCGGATTGCCGATGATCCCCACGCTCATATCGTTACCTGACAGGAACTCTTCCACAAGAATGGGCTTGTCATAACCGAACTTCTCGCGGATCTCGGAGATGGCATTGATCAATTCATCCAGATTAAAAGTGACGCTCCTCTGGGTTATACCGAAACTGGAATCGCCGAAATTAGGCTTCACGATCACGGGGAATTCAATGGGCAGTTCGAACGTGGAGTCCTCCGGTTTGATGAAAAAGGCCTTAGCCACCGGAATGGCCATTTCCTGGGCAATACCGCGGATCAGGGATTTATCATAACAGTAGGCCAGGGTCTGCGGACCGGACCCGGTATACGGGATCTCCAGTTTTTCAAGAAGAGAAGGGACATGAAGTTCCTTCCGGGGGTCGTTATTGAACCCTTCGTCGCACAGGTTAAAGACCAGGTCGATCTTGTTCTTGTTCTTCATCAGATCATGAATGAGGGTGGTGTGGTTATTAAAATAAGAGAACTTGAAATCCTTTAATTCCCTTAAAGCATTCTTCAGTTCATCGATGGTATACAGATCGTCATCATCGAACACCGCATTGGGCTTCAACAGGTCCGGCCTGCGGGGATCACCCAGAAGTACGACAACATTCTTCACTTCCTCCCTGGTCTTTTTCCGCACAGGTGCCCAGTCTTTCCGCACGACAGCCGTGATAATGAGGCGCTTGGCCATCATGCCCAGGTCCTGGTTCCGCTGGGACGCGGTCTCAAGCCGGCCGGGGAAATTAATATCCGTGAAACCCGCTGCCTTCAGGAGATTGATGATCTTTTCGCGGGTATAGAGGCGCTCGGCGTAAAACTGGTCCGCGATCACGCCTTTCTCCACGTGCGTGATCACTTCCCGCGTGATAAGGCGCTGCTCGTCAACAGAAAGCGACCGCTCACGGCATACAAAATGACGCTTGCCTATCCATTCCCATGACCGGGGTTCAAAATTTTTCTTTAAATACTCGCCGTCCGTCAGGTCGATCAGCAGTTTTCCCCAGGGTTTAAGGATCCGGAAGACCTCTTTCAGGATCTTCATATCATCATCCACCGTGTCAAAATAACCGAAACTGTTCCCCAGGATCATCACCAGGTCCATGTCATCGGTGGAATAAGGGATCTTCCGGGCATCGCCTTCCTTGAATTTTATATCCAGCCCTTCTTTCTGGTTCTGCGTTTTGGCCTTCTGGATCAGATAATGGGAACGGTCCAGGCCTTCCACGTTCTTAAAACCCCTCCGGGCCAGTTCCAGGGAATGGCGCCCCTGGCCGCAGCAAAGGTCCAGGATATGGTCATCTTTGGCCACATTGCAGATATCCAGGAAACGGTCGATCTCTCCGGTCGTGATGGTCTGGTCGTTCACCACATCCCCGTCCGTTTTCAGATAAAGGAAATTAAAGATCTTCTGCCACCAGTCCGGCGTGACGTTCTCTTCCAGATTATCTATGGGCCCCAGGACCTTCCGTTTGAACAGGACGTTCTTACGTTTAGGCAGGGATTTACCATTCTCTCCTTCGGTTTTCATTATATGCTCCTGATAAAAGATTTATCCGTATGGTTATTCTGTTAAACGGTATTCAGGCGGAGAAAGTAGGGCGTAAAAAAGATAATGTGGTCCCTCTGGGTCCATGGGTCGTGGATCATCAGATCGTGGAGTCATGTCCTGCTTTCAATTTTCCGTCAAAGTACATCTCGTAAGAAGCAAGGTCAAAATGGCCGTGTCCGCTCAGGTTAAAGATGATGTTCTTCACCTCGCCCGACTCCTTGCATTTCAACGCTTCATCAATCGTGGCTTTAATGGCGTGCGAGGTTTCCGGAGCAGGTATGAACCCTTCTGTCCTGGCAAACAGGACAGCGGCTTCAAAAACCTCGAGCTGATGGTAAGCTCTGGGTTCGACCATGCCTTCCTTGACAAGCTGGGAGATAATGGGAGACATACCGTGATACCTGAGGCCGCCTGCATGGATGGAAGGCGGGATAAAGGCATGTCCCAGGGTATACATCATTAACAGAGGCGTCATTTCAGCCGTATCGCCGAAATCGTATCTGTATTCACCCTTGGTCGTTGAGGGACAGGAGGTGGGTTCCACCGCTATCATTCTGATATTCTCACCTGCTTTCTTGTTAGGAATAAAAGGCAGGACAAGGCCGCCGAAATTACTTCCGCCGCCGATGCAGCCGATCAGAATATCAGGCGTTATCTCAGCTTTCTTCAGCTGTAATTTCAATTCCTCGCCGATGACCGTCTGATGCAGAAGGACATGGTTCAGGACACTTCCCAGGGAATAATTGGTATCCTGACTGCTGGCCGCTACTTCCATGGCCTCACTGATGGCTATACCAAGACTCCCCGGGCTCTTGGGGTCCTTCTCTAAAATTTTCTTCCCGAAGTTGGTCCTGTGGCTCGGGCTGGGGATACACTCCGCACCCCAGACTTTCATCATCATTTTCCGGTAAGGTTTCTGGTCATAGCTCACTTTCACCATGAAGACCGTGGCTTGCAGACCATAATAATTACAGGCAAAAGCCAGGGCGCTTCCCCATTGACCGGCGCCTGTTTCCGTAGAGATTTTCTTGATCCCTTCCACCATATTGTAGTATGCCTGGGGAACAGCGGTATTGGGCTTATGGCTGCCGGCAGGCGAAACAGCCTCATTTTTATAAAAGATCCGGGCCGGGGTCTTTAACGCTTTTTCCAGTTTCGCAGCCCGGTAAACCGGTGTGGGTCTCCACAGGTTATAGACTTTTAGTACTTCTTCGGGTATATCAATGGTTTTCTTCATGCTCCCTTCCTGCTCGATCAGGGCGTTGGGAAAAATGACCTCCAGCTTGGAAGGGTCCATGGGCTTCTTGGTAGCAGGGTCCATAGGAGGAGAGAACGGGGTTTTCAGATCCATGAGCTCGGGAAGGACATTGTACCATTTCTTCGGCATCTCTCTATCATTTAATAGTATCTTTACTTCCAGCATAATATTTCTCCTTGATAAAAATATCCATGATCGGGCATTATCATAATTATGGTATATTTGTAGAATAAATATATCATTTTAATTCAGTTGTCAAGCTATTTATCATTTTTCCCAGGGACAGGGCGCGAAACAATTCATTTGACAACAGAATAAAAAACAGTATTTATTTTTTATCACAACCGGAGGAAATAATATTATGGATAATCTTGAATTCGCGCAGAGTGTTCCGGAAGAAACCCATCTGGCCATCGAAGGCGTTAAACACGCCAAAGACCTGTGGCTGGAAATGCTCAAGGGAGCCAAATCCACTATCGATATCGGGCAGTTCTATATTGCCAGTATCCCCGGCGAGGCCATGGAACCGGTCCTTGGCCTTATCAGGGAAAAGGCCAGGTCCGGGATTAAAGTAAGGCTGGTCGTGGACAGAGGCATGATCGAAGGCGGGAATTATGAGCTCCGTTATTTCGACAACATCAAGGAGATCGAGATCCGGACCATTGACCTGAAGACCCTGACCAACAGCATCATGCATGCCAAATACATGATCATTGACAGGGAAGACTGCTTCCTGGGGAGCCAGAACTTTGACTGGCGTTCCCTGACCCAGGTGCACGAGATCGGCGTCCGAATCAAAGAGAAAAAATTAGGGGAGATCATGACGCGTATCTTTGAAAATGACTGGGAGATCGCCAAGACCGATAAACTGCCGGTATATAAAAAAACAGAGAGGGGACGCTCTCCGGAATTCACCGTCACCTACGAGAACGAGCCCATTAAGATCAGACCGGCTTTTTCACCGGCTATCATCACGCCCCCGGACCTCTCCCTCGAGCTGGATGAAGTGACGGGCCTTATCAACAGCGCCCAGAGAGAGATACTGGTTAGCGTCATGGAATATTCCCCCAAGAGCAGCTACACCAAGGACTATCTGACCCGGATCGATTTCAGCCTCAGGGAAGCCTCCATCAAAGGCGTTCAGGTCAAACTGCTCTTTACGGACTGGGTCTACAAGGAACCCAATATCAGTTTCATCAAAAGCCTGGCTGCCATGCCTAACATCGAAGTGAAGGCCAGCTCCATTCCCCGGCTGGAAAAAAAATTCATCCCTTTTGCCAGGGTCTCCCACTGTAAATTCATGGTAGTGGACAGAGACAAGGCCTGGCTCGGTACCACGAACTGGGAGCCGGATTATTACCTTTCCTCCCGCAACATGAGTGTCGTGATGGAAGGGGCTGCTACCAATAAAAAATTAAGGGAACTTTTCTTCAATACCTGGACCCAGCCGTTCTCCGAGCATATCGACCTGTCCCGGAAATACATCAAACCCCAGATCGGCGATTGAACAGAAAAACCGTTGCCTCAGGGTTCAACTGTATTTTTCCTGATTTCCCGATTTGACCGGACAGGATCGCGTGAAAAATATTTGACAAGGAATTAAAAAAAAGTATTATAATCCGATATTATGATACCGCTGAATAAACCTACGATCGTAAGAAAAGACCTGGAATATGTCCTCAATTGCCTCATCACCGAACGGATTGAGGAAGGTGAGCTGACGAGGGAATTTGAAAAATCCATCTGCCACTTCCTTAATTTAAAATATTCCGTGGCCACTAACTCTTTCTCGTCCAGCCTTCATCTGGCTCTCCTGGCCCTTTCCCTTCAGCCGGATGACGAGATCATCCTCTCAGCTTATACGCCTTCCTATATCCTCAACGTTTTCCGGTATATCCAGGTCAAACCCGTGCTGGCTGATATCGATCTGAGTTCCTATAACATGGATATCAAACAAGTGGAACAAAAAATCTCCGGCAAGACAAAAGCAATCCTCCTCAACCATGCTTTCGGTCTTCCGGCCGATATCGACGCCTTTCTTAATCTCAACATCCCTATCATCGAAGACTGCTCTTATGCTTTCGGCTCAGAATATACTTCAGCCGTGATGCCGGAACTGAAGCTTACCGGCAGCTTCGGGATCTTTTCCCTTTTCTCCTTTGACACAGATACCAATATCACCACGGGCAACGGAGCCATGATGGTTTCCAATTCCCGTGATCTGGTCCTGAACGCAAAAAAATACAAGCTGAATCCGCTGGCTGAAGAGAAGGACATGCAGATCCGGTACGATTACCGTATCTCGGATATCTCATCCGCCCTTGGATTAAGCCAGCTGAAGATCGTAAAAAAGCTGATCGACCGCCGGGTGGAGATCGCTAATTATTACAGCGAACGGTTCCAGCGCTCTAAAAACAAGATCATCCGCGTTCCGGAGAACATGAAATCCGTTTATTCCAAATACACGCTCCTGCTTGAAGGCAACCTGGAAAAGACCATCCGGTTCATGCGCCAGAACAAAGTGGACGCAGACCGGCCTGTCCCGTCCCCGGCTTACAGCGTTTTAGACCCCGAAGGCAGGGAATACCCCAATGCATTTCAGTGCTACAACAAGCTGATCGAAATACCCGTCTATCCCAGCCTGAAAAAAAAGGAGATCGAACGGGTCGCCAACACATTCCTGAAGGTATTCTGATGTATGAATTAATCATCCACGATTATTTCTCTTCTGCGCACAATCTGCAGGGCTATAAAGGAAAATGCGAGAACCTGCACGGTCATAACTGGAAAGTGGAAGTTGTCATTGGATGCCGAAAACTCAATGCCATTGGTATGGCTGTCGATTTTAAGATACTAAAAAAATATTTAAAATCCGTCCTGGACCTGCTGGACCACAAGTATCTGAATGAGATCCCTTATTTCAGGAAAAAGAATCCATCAGCAGAGAATATAGCTGAATTTATATATCTCCGGCTCCAAAAACCCCTAAAAAGCATTAAAAATATCACTTTAAAGAAAGTAATAACCTGGGAAGGCCAGAATTCAGGAGCTTCCTTCTATAAAAAATAACACCTGCTTCAACCGGATACCCTCTGTTCATTATTAATAAAAAAGGTAAGAACTGTTATTTAAAAGGGAAAATCATTAAAAAATCCATGTTTTTCTCAAAAACCTGATAATGGAATCCTTCCCTGATATAAAAAAAGTTGTAATAAATCTTGACAATTTAATTAATTATTAATATATTACAGGAACTATTTTTACTGAAAGAAAACCTATGGAATCGTTAAAAATATTTTCAGGACGAGCAAACCAGGAACTGGCCGCACAGATCGCGAAGCAGCTGAACACAGAGCTTGGCAAGATCACCATCCGTGATTTTGCGGACAGCGAGATCTTTGTCCAGGTGAACGAGAATGTCCGGGGCAAGGACGCGTTCGTTATCCAGCCCACGTGTAATCCGGGTAATTTTAACATCATGGAACTGCTCATCATTACCGACGCGTTGAGGCGTTCTTCCGCCAAGAGGATCACGCTGGTTGTGCCGTATTTCGGGTATGCCCGGCAGGACAGGAAGGATAAGCCCCATGTCCCCGTCACATCCAAGCTTGTGGCCAATCTCATGGTTGCGGCAGGCGCCAACCGTATTCTCACCATGGACCTGCATGCTGACCAGATCCAGGGTTTCTTCGATATACCCGTAGACCACCTGTTCGCCGCCCCTGTTTTCAAACGTTATTTTAAGGAAGAGATCAAGCTCCAGGATTTCGTCATTGTCTCCCCTGATGTGGGAGCTGTGTTCCGGTCCCGTTATTTCGCCAAGCAGCTGGACACGGAGATCGCCATCATTGACAAACGGCGGCCCGAGCATAATGTTTCCGAGGTCATGCATATCATCGGCAACGTCAAGGACAAGAACGCCATCCTGCTGGATGATATCGCGGACACAGCCGGCACTCTCTGCAACGCGGCCAAGGCCCTCAAGGACCAGGGCGCACGGGATGTTTATGCCTGCATCACACACCCGGTCCTGTCCGGCAACGCGTATGAAAAAATAGAAAAATCCGTCATTAAACAGCTGATCACGACTGATACGATTCCCTTGAAAAAGGAAAGTGAAAAAATAAAAGTTATAAGCGTTTCCAAACTTTTTGCTGATGCCATATATTATATCCATATGGAAAAATCATTAGGCGAACTATTTCTGGAATAAGGAGGAAGTGTACGATGAAGATTGTGGAGATCAAAGCTCATAAAAGAGATAAAATAGGGAAGAATAAAGTGGACAAGCTACGGCAGAGCACAAAAGTCCCTGCTATCCTGTACGGAAAGGAATCCATCCCTCTGGTGGTCGAAGACCCTGAGGCTAAAAAACTATACAGTTTACGCCATGAGAACTTTCTGGTCAAGCTGATGATCGATGACATGCAGGCCAAAGAAGCTCTTCTAAAAGACATTCAGTTGAATCCCGTGAAGAACAATGTCATTCATCTGGATTTTCTTGAACTCGTCCAGGACAGACCGATAAAAGTAAAAGTACCTGTTGAACTGGACGGGACGCCGGTCGGTCTTAAGCAGGGCGGGATCACACAGCATTTTCTCTGGGACCTGACCGTCAAATGCCTGCCCAAGGATATCCCCGAGCATATTAAAGTGGACATCTCCAGTCTGGACATCGGCGATTCCATCCACGTTAAGGATATTAAAGTGGACAGCAAAGTAAAGGTTTGCGATAAATCAAGCCAGGTCGTGATCACGATCGGCTTACCCACCGGAGTCATCGAAGAAAGACAGGCTGCTGCTGCCGCCGCTGCTGCTGCTGCCGAAGCTGCTGCTGCCGCTGCCGCTGCCGGCGTGGAAGCCGGTGCTGAAGGCGAAGAAGGCGCTGCTGTTCCTGGCGCTGAAGGCGCTGCCGCTCCCGGCACTGAAGGCGCTCCTGCCGCTGTTCCCGGAAAACCAGGAGCAACCGGCAAGCCGGGCGCTCCTGTTAAACCCGGTACAGCGGAAAAAGGAAAAACCGAGGCTCCCGGCACGCCTGCTGCCAAAGGGAAAACACCCGGTGCACCGCCAGCCAAAGCACCCGGAAAGAAATAACCAGCCGGCCCTGGGTCCAGGACCAGGACGACGATCCATCTATGCCAATTTTGTTGAGCTTCCGATACAAATCCGGTTCAAACATGATTTAGGTGGAATAAATTGAAATATCTGATCGTAGGACTTGGGAATCCCGGGAAAAAATATGCGCGCAACCGCCATAATATCGGTTTTCTTTCCCTGGATAGCCTGAGCGGATCCTTCTCCGTTGAGATCACAAAAAAATACAAACAATCCCTCATCGCCACACTGGAATGGAACCAGAAGACCCTGGTACTGATGAAACCTCTCACCTTTATGAACGCAAGCGGGGATATGGTCCAAAAAGCCGTCGCTACTTACAAGATCCCCCTCTCTCATCTCATTGTTATTTATGATGATATCGATTTCCCGCTGGGCAGGATCAAGATCAGGAAAGGCGGTTCCTCCGGAGGACATAAAGGTGTCCAGTCCATCATCGACTCCCTGCAGAACGGAAATTTCATCCGCGTGAGGATCGGCATCAATTCAGAGTATAAAAAAGACCTTCCGCTGGAAGAGTTCGTCCTGAACGACTTTAATAAACCGGAGGTACCAATCCTCCAACAGGTCCTGAAACAGATCCCGGACGTCATCAGCCGGATACTCGATCATTCTGTTGACAAGGCCATGAATGAGTTCAATTAATCATACCCTCACCAAACAGGTACTGGGAACAATAAAAAAATATAATCTGATCCGAAAAAATGACCGAATCCTCATCGGATTGTCCGGCGGAGCCGATTCCCTTGCTTTATTCCTTATCCTGAACGGACTGAAAGAAGAATTCAATCTGAGCCTGGTGATCGCGCACCTCAACCACCGGATCCGCGGCAGAGAATCGGATGGGGATGAGATCTTTGTCCGGAGTATCGGCAAACGCTTCGGTATTCCCGTTATCACCAGGAGGATTAATATCCCCCTGCTCAGAAAAAAAAGAAAAAAACAGTCCCTGGAAGAGATCGCTCACCAGGAAAGGATGCATTTCTTTCAGGATATCCTGGGCCGCCGCTCTCTTCATAAAATCGCCCTGGCGCATCATCTGGATGACAGTGTGGAAAACTACTTCCTGAGCACGTTCCAGGCAGGCAGCCTCAACTCCCTTTCCGGCATGAAGCCTGCCGAAGGGAACATTATCCGTCCCCTGATCCTGTGCCGGAAAAAGGAAATTCTCGAATTCGTCAGGTCATCCGGATGGACGCCCAGGCAAGACAGGACCAATCAAGAGAACCGCATTCCCCGCAACTGGATCAGGAACATCCTCCTTCCCTTCATCGGAAAACAATTCAGGCCTGTTGAAAGCAATATGGCCCGGTTGATGGATATCCTGTACCATGAGAACGAACTGATGAACTCCATCAGAGATGTTTTTCTCTCCTCCTGTAAATATTCTGAAAATTTTTATGCCGCCTTCCTGAAACTAGCTTCGCCCCCTCATGTCAGCATCATCAGAAGGCTGGTCAGGGAGATCCTGATCCGAATGGGACAGCCATACAATTATTACCTGATCGACCGCATCAGCCGGTTTATTCCGGGCGGGGAAACTTGCCTGGAACTGAATGACCTCTATGTATGGAAACATCGTTCCTGCCTTCTTTTTACATTAAAAAAGAGGGTATCTTCTTATCGTTTTGAGATAAAACCGGCACATAAACCTGTTTTTATCAAGGATCTGGGCCTGACGGTCAACTGCAGCGAGATCCGTCCTCCAGTTAAAAAATGGGAGGAGAATTGTCTCTATCTGGATAAAACCCGGGTTCATAAAATAATTATTAGAAATAAAAAAAATCGTGATTATATTATACTCTTGAACACGGATTATCGGGTCCAGCTGAAAAAATTACTGACAGACCTGAAGATACCGGAACCCCTGAAGCAGATGGTCCCGGTTCTTGAAACGAATGGTGAAACAGCAGGAATATTCCTGGACCTTTTCCCCGTGCACGGAAAGAATAAAGTGAGTGAAAAATATAAAATAACCGCTCAAACAAAGAAAATTTTAAAATTGGAGTTTACACAAGCCCTATGAAAAACCAGAAAAAGAATTTAGCCCTTATCTTTCTCATCATCCTGATCTTCCTCTATGTGTTCTACCTCATCTCCCAGACTAAAAAACCATCCATCGAGGAGCTGCCTTACAGCACCTTCATTAAAAAAGCAAGGAGCGGCGTAGTAAGAGAGGTTGTGATAGAAGGTTACCAGATCAACGGTTCCTATTACAACCAGAAATATTTCCGGACCGTCATACCTTACGAAGACCCGGTCCTGATCAGCACACTGATCAATAACGGCGTTAAGATCTACGGCCTGGAAAAGAAGGAAGGAAGTACGTTCTGGAACCTGGTCTCTAACCTGCTCTGGATCATTCTCCCTCTTATCCTCCTCTGGAACCTTTTCTTCCGGTCCGTCCAGGGGCCGGCGAACAGGGTCTTCTCTTTCGGCAAGAGCCGGGCCAAGCTCCATGTACCCAAATCCAGCAAGATCACTTTTGCCAATGTCGCGGGGATCGAAGAAGCCAAGGAAGAGGTCCATGAGATCATAGAGTTCCTGCGTGACCCGAAAAAATTCACTAAACTGGGGGCACGGATCCCCAAAGGCGTTCTGCTGGTGGGCGCGCCCGGCACGGGAAAGACCCTCCTGGCTAAAGCCATAGCCGGCGAAGCAGAAGTTCCGTTCTTCAGTATCTCCGGTTCGGACTTCGTGGAAATGTTCGTAGGCGTAGGCGCCAGCCGCGTACGGGACCTTTTCGAGAAAGCCAAACGGAGCTCGCCCTGCATCCTTTTCATTGATGAGATCGACGCAGTGGGAAGGTACCGCGGTGCCGGAATCGGAGGCGGCCACGATGAACGCGAACAAACCCTGAACCAGCTCCTGGTAGAGATGGACGGATTTGAGAATAACGAAGGTATCATCATCATTGCCGCCACCAACAGGCCGGACATACTGGACCCGGCGCTCCTGAGACCCGGCCGTTTCGACCGTCAGATCATCGTGAACGTTCCTGACGTAAAAGGACGCGAGGAGATACTCGGTGTTCATACCAAGAACAGTCCTCTGGCCAAGAACGTGGAACTGGGCAAGATCGCCCAGGGCACACCCGGATTCACCGGTGCGGACCTGGAGAACCTGGTGAACGAGGCTTCCCTGATCGCAGCCAGGAAGAACAAATCAGCCATCGAGATGTCCGACATGGAAGAAGCCAAGGACAAGATCCTGATGGGGCCTGAACGGAAAAGCCTGATCATCAGCGACAACGAGAAGAAGATCATCGCCATCCACGAGTCAGGACACGCCCTGGTGAGCAAGCTGCTGAAAAACACGGATCCCATCCATAAAGTAACTATTATCCCGCGCGGAACCGCCCTGGGCCTGACCCAGAGCTTGCCCATCGATGAGAAGCATAATTATATCAAAGAATACTGGGAAGATAATTTAACCATGCTTCTGGGCGGCCGGGTGGCTGAGGAATTAAAATTCAAATCCCTTTCCACAGGCGCCAAGAACGATATAGAACGGGCAACGGAAATAGCCCAGAAAATGGTCAGAGAATGGGGGATGAGCGACAAGATCGGTCCTATCTCCGTTGCCATCGAAAAAGAGCATGTATTCCTGGGCCGCGATATTGCCCAGCACAGGGATTACAGCGAACGGACAGCCATGGAGATCGATGATGAGGTGCGGCGGATCATCATTTCCTCATACAACAGGGCCAAAAAGCTGCTCAGTCAGCGTTTTTCAGAATTGAACAGGATCGCTGATGCCCTTCTGGAAAAAGAGATCCTCACCGGTGCTGAGATCGATATAATCTTAAAGAACAGGAAAAAGGGAACAGCTTCCAGGGAAACCGCTTTAAAACCAGGTTAAACGGATATTCCCTCTGCACCCGCTTTTCTGTGAACTGATCTGATCTTTCTCATGAATGATACTTTTTATGATCCCGCCTTTCCTCTTTTCATTTTTATCTTGAAAAAATAATTAAAAAATTTAATTTGGAATATTAAGAAAAACGATCCCGTTTCATGATAAAACCATGATAAAAAGGAATAAAATATTTTTTTTCATCCTAACAAGCGGCCTGTTCTTGTTCAATCAATGCTCCATTAATAAGATCGCAGTTAATAAGATCGCTGACATGCTCTCATCCGAGGACAGCACTGTCTTCACCTCGGATGATGATCCTGAACTGATAAAGGAAGCCCTTCCTTTCGGTCTGAAATTATATGAATCCCTGGCTGAACAGGCGCCGGACAATCCGGACCTCCTTCTGGCGACCGGCCGTTCCTTCTGCATGTATGCTTATGCATTTGTCCAGGAACCCTCCGAACGGCTGGCTGACTCAGATATCGAGAAACAAACCCGGATGCAAATACGGGCAAAAAAACTTTATTTGCGGGGTAGAACATATATCCTGCGTGGTCTGGAGGTCAACCATCCTGGTTTTACCAATCTGATGGCTAAAGGTAAAATGGAAAAAGCCGTTCTCTCCTGCGGAAAAAAAGATGTGGGTTATTTGTACTGGGCCGGGCTCGCCTGGATGGGTGCTTATACCGCTGATAAATTTGATATGAACCTGGCCGTGAACACCTCCAAGCCGGTAAAAATGATCACCCGCGCCCTGGACCTGGATGAATCCTATAATGAAGGCGCCGTCCATGAATTCTTCATCTCCTATTACGGTTCTCTTCCCGTGACCATGGGCGGCAGCGAGGAAAAGGCCCGGTATCATTTTAAACGCTCAATCGAGCTGTCGCACGGATTAAAAGCCAGCCCGTATTTGGCTCTTGCCACTTCGATCTGTATTAATAAGCAGAACATCGGGGAATTTAAGTCCCTGTGTAATCAGGCTTTAGCGGTTGATACAAACAAGAATCCTCAGAACCGGCTGCTGAACATACTATACCAGGATAAGGCACGATGGCTCCTGGCCCATCTGGACAATTATTTCCTTATGGAAAAAGAATGACTCAAAAACAAAACCCGTCATCCTTTTCCCGGGAGAAGGAGAGAATCATGAAACAGAAATATTCTATCATTTTGTTATCATTCCTGTTTTTTACGGGCCCTGTTTCTCTTTCCGCTCTTACCATTAAACTGGGAAGTCTGGCCCCCATCGGTTCACCCTGGGATTATAATTTAAAGAAGATCGGCGCTGAATGGGGTAAGGTCTCCCAGGGCCAGGTCGTTCTCAAGATCTATCCGGGCGGGATCGTGGGCGACGAGGATGACATGATCCGGAAGATCCGGATCGGCCAGCTTGATGCAGCCGGTATAACCGGTGTAGGTCTCAGCAGGATCTTTAACGGCGTCCTGGCGATCCAGCTCCCTCTCCTGGTACGGGATGAACAGGAACTGGAATATGTCCTGGATAAGATACGACCTTATTTTGAAAAAAACATAGAAGAAAAAGGATTCAAGGTCCTTCTCTGGCATACAGCAGGATGGGCCTATTTTTTCTCTAAAAAGCCTGTTGTTTATCCGGAGGACCTGAAAAAACTGAAGTTTTGGGTATGGGAAGGTGATCCTGATCAGCTGGAAGCCTGGAAGGAACAGAATTTCCAGCCTGTCCCTTTACCGGCTACCGAGATCATGACAGCCCTCCAGAGCGGTATGGCAGAATCCTTTACAACCAGTCCTTTAACCGCAGCGGCATACCAATGGTTCGGTGTGGCCCCTCACATGTGCGAGATGAAATGGGCGCCTTTTATCGGTACCGTGATCATTGCCACCAAGGTCTGGAATAAGATCCCGGCTGACCAGCAGGTCAAGTTCATGGAGATCGTCCTCCGCATCGGGAAGGCGATGAAAGGGGAGATCAGTAAAGCTGACGAAAAAGCCGTCGAGATCATGAAACAGAACGGCCTTGTCACTCATCCGGTGAACGAGGATATTGTCAAACAATGGAAATCCGCCGTAGACCAGGGATTCCGGAAACTGGTCGGAAAAAGCATAGAAAAAGAATCCTATGAAAGGGTAAAAACATATATTGATGAATACAGAAAAGCCCATGGAAAATAAAAATTCACTTCCGCTCCTAAGCCGCATAGAAAATATTTTTTCCTATCTGATCCTCTTCCTCCTGGCCATTATCCCTTTTACCGAGATCCTGACCAGAAAGATCATCGGAACAGGGATTTATGGCGCATCCGATTATATCCAGCACCTGGTCCTGTGGGTCACTTTTATCGGCGGCGTGATCACCAGCCGGGAAGGAAAACACCTGAACCTGTCTCTGGGCATTGGCCTGCTTAAAGAACCCTTCAAGACCTGGATAAAAAGAGCCACTTCATTCATATCCATCCTGGTCCTGTGTATCTTTACTTTCTGCAGCCTTTCCTTCGCCCTCATCGGATTCGATCCGGGCCAGAAAGTAGGCTTGTTCCCCATCAGGTCCATTCTCATGATCCTCCCTCTGGCTTACGCTGTCATGACCTGGTATTTCATCCAGCAGGTCCCAAAGAGCAGATCAAAGGCCTGGATCATCTCCCTTAGCCTTATCCTTGGCGCGCTCTTCAGCCTGGAGCCTATTATTCATTCGATCCAATGGTTCCTGACCTTTCTTTTTCCTTCCGGTTCATGGACCGATCAGTTCCAGCCCCTGGCCAGGATCCTTACGCCGTATCTCCATACCCTCACATGGGTTGCTATATTTCTGCTGCTCCTGTCCGCTCTGTTCGGCACACCCATTTTTATCGTGCTGGGCGGTTTAGGCCTTTTCTTTTTCATCAAGACCGGAGGATCCATTGAAGTCCTTCCTAATGAAGCATATACCATGCTCACTGATTCAAGTCTTCCTGCTCTTCCGCTTTTTACCCTGGCAGGTTACATCCTGTCCGAGAGCAAGGCCGGGGAACGTCTGGTCCGGTTCTTCCAGGCCCTGCTGAGCTGGCTGCCAGGAGGTATGGCCATCGTAAGCATCATCATCTGCGCTTTCTTTACCACATTTACAGGCGCGTCCGGGGTTACCATCCTTGCACTCGGTGGATTGCTTTCTTTTATTTTATTAAATAATAAATACCCGAAAAAATTCACACTGGGCCTCCTGACCGCTTCAGGGAGCATCGGGCTTCTCTTCCCTCCAAGCCTGCCTGTCATCATGTACGGAGTGGCAGCCCAGATCAACATCAAGAAAATGTACGTAGCCGGAATCCTGCCCGGTCTGCTTATGATCATCACGCTCATCATCATGGGAGCCCATACCGGGATGAAGAACAAAGTGGAACGGATGCCCGTGCGTTTAAACAAGCTCGGGCCTGCTTTTATAAAATCCCTGGGTGAGATCCTGCTTCCCCTGATCATTATAATAGGATATTTTAAGGGTATCATCACCCTTGTGGAAACAGGGGCCGTGGCCGTTGTTTATTCCCTGTTCCTGGAAGTGATCATCCATAAGGATATCCGGTGGAAGGACTTATCAAAGATATTCCTGAAAAGCATGACCCTGATCGGCGGAGTTCTCATTATCCTCGCGGGAGCTAAAGGACTTTCGTATTATATCGTGGATGCCGAAGTTCCCCTTAAACTGGTCCAGTGGTGCCAGACCTATATTCATTCCAAATATGTCTTTCTCATCCTGCTGAACATAGCCCTTCTCATCGTAGGCTGCTTCATGGATATTTTTTCCGCTATTATCGTTGTCGTCCCTCTCATCCTTCCCCTGGGCCGCGCCTTTGGCATCGACCCCATCCATCTGGGAATTATCTTCCTGGCTAATCTGGAGCTGGGGTATCTGACACCGCCTGTGGGCTTGAACCTGTACCTGGCATCCTATACCTTCGAGGAACCGCTCACAAAGATCTACAGGAATGTCGTGCCGTTCCTGATCGTTCTCCTGATCGATGTCCTTCTGATCACGTATTTACCGGGATTGACAACAGTATTATTTCAATGGATTAAGTTTTAGCGTCCGGGAACCGGTATCTGTCGGCATTATTTTCTGGCAAGAAATTTACTTTCAACGAACTCGATCACCTTGGTGGGGCATTTCTCCGCGCCTGTCCCGTCCCCCTTGAATGACGCATAATCCACCACAGGCAGATTATCCTCCATCTTGATCCCTTCAAAATTATTGACCTTAGCGCAGATATTACAGCCGATGCATCCCTTTTTACAAACCCTGGAAACGACCGGGCCGAAATCTTTCGAAACGCACCGGATAAAGAAATACGCGGATTGAGGGGCCATTTCAATGATATTCCTGGGACACGCTTTTACGCACAGCCCGCAGCCCGTGCACTTCGCTTCATCCACCAGCGGCAACCCGTTCTCCTGTATGTGAATGGCATCGAACAAACAGGCGTTCTCGCAATCGCCGTAACCCATACATCCATAGCTGCAGGCCTTATCCCCGCCCACCTGGGAGACCGCAGAACAGGAAACGATCCCTTTATAATCGATCAGCTTGTTCACTGTCTTATTATCACCCTGGCAGCGAACCCGGGCAACTACAGATTCTCTCGAATGGTCACCGGTCAGATTAAGGACCTGTTTTATCTTTTCAACCGTATTCTTTCCCCCCGGCGCGCAGAGGTTGACCGCTGCTTTTTCCTCGACAATGGCCTTGGCATAAGTACTGCATCCGGCATAACCGCAGATCCCGCAGTTCAGACCAGCCAGGGTTTTTTCCACATCATGCACCCTTTCATCTACCGCCACAGCCAGTTTCTTGGCAGCATAGGCCAGAAGCCCGCCGAACAGGAGCCCCAGGCCGCCTACACTTAACGTAGAAAGTAAAACAAATTTTAGCATTGTTCCGTCCCTCATGACTGGAAAAAATATTCTTTATATGAATGTCCGGACCGCTGCCGGTTCAGACTGCAAATCCCTTAAAACACAGAAAGATCAAAGAAAGAATACCGGCCACGATAAAAGCAATGGGCGCCCCTTTAAAGCTTTCAGGGATCCGGGAGAATTCCATTCTTTCCCTGATGCCGGACATAATCAGAAGAGCAATGACGAATCCCAGACCAGCGCCGAATCCGTTCATGGCGCTTTCCAGAAGGTTATTCATCTCTGAAACATTCAGAAGAGCCACGCCCAGGACCGCGCAGTTGGTTGTGATCAAAGGAAGATAAATGCCAAGAGCATGATAAAGGCCCGGTGATACTTTCTGGATGATCATTTCAACGAGCTGGACCAGAGCGGCGATGACAAGGATAAAGGTGGTTGTCCGGAGGAACTCAAGGTGTAACCTGACCAGAAGATAGGTGTCCAGCAGATAAACGATGATGGAGGAGAGAGTGAGGACAAAGATAAGGGCCATGCCCATGCCCATGGCGGAATCCATCTTTTTCGAGACGCCGATGAACGGGCAAAGCCCCAGGAACTGGGAAAGGACGAAATTATTGATCAACGCTGCGCTGATGATAATTAATAAATAATGTTCCATAGTTCCTGTTCCCCTTTATTTCTCTTTTTGCTTAAAATGGTTAATAATACCCATAAGGATACCGATGGTCAGGAGCGCGCCGGGAGGCAGAACCATGATGGTCATGGGTTTGACCGGCACTTCCCAGACCCAGCCGTAACCCAGCATCTGCAGGGTAATGGTGCCTGAACCCAGGATCTCACGGATAAGGGCAATCAGGGTTATGGCCAGGGTGAAGCCGATACCCATGCCTATGGCGTCCAGGATGGAATTCAGTACGGTATTCTGGCCTGCGTACGCTTCGGCCCGTCCCAGGATGATACAGTTGACAACGATCAGGGGGATGTATATCCCCAAGGCCTTATGCAGAGGCTGAACATACGCGTTCAAAATGTAATCTACAATGGTCACGAACGTAGCGATCACGACGATATAGCAGGGGATCCTGATCTTATCCGGGATAAAATTCCTGATCAGGGAAATAAAAATATTAGACCCGATAAGGACAAAGGTTGCGGCAATTCCCATGCCGATACCGTAGATCACCTTGGTGGAAACAGCCAGTGTCGGGCATAATCCCAGCATGATAAAAAAAATAGGGTTCTCTTTAATGATCCCTTTTGTCAATTCATTCCATCTACTCATGGTCCCTGCCTCGCTTGGACTGTTTCCCGTATGTCCTGACCCTGATCAGTTTATCGATCAACGGCGTCAAACCGTTCATCAATAAGATAGAAAAACTCACGCCTTCCGGCAGCCCGCTCTTTAAACGGAGGATAACAGTCAATAATCCAAGGCCCACGGCATAGACCAGGGAGCCTGATAAGGTCATGGGTGTGGTTACGTAATCCGTAGCCATAAAAAACGCTCCCAGGAAAAGTCCGCCGGACAGGATATGGAATAAGGGATCCTGGCCCATGAGCGCTGTCAGGACCGCGACCGTGATGATATACACGAACGGCACAGTGGGCCAGATCACTTTACGGCTGAACAGATAAAAAGCTCCTATCAGGATAGCCAGCTCCGATGTCTCGCCGATACAGCCTCCTGTATTACCAAGGAAGGACTGGAGATATAATTGCGTTTTACTCCCGAACTGGGAGACCAAAGCGCTCATGCCCTGCAGTTTATTGACAGCCAAAGGCGTAGCCGAGGTAATACTGTCCAGATTAATATGAAAAAGGTTAAAATGCCTGATCCAATCCGGATGAAGAGGCACGTTCCAGGTGGTCATTTCCGGGAGCCAGGCGAACATGACAAAAACCCGGCCCACCAGCGCCGGATTGAAGATATTATGACCCAGGCCGCCGAATAATTGTTTGACGACAATGATGCCCAGGGCTGTAGCCACCACAGGGACATAGAAAGGGATGTTCGGGGGCATGTTGAACGCCACTAAAAGACCGGTAATGGCAGCGGACCCGTCCGAGACAGTAACGGGTTTCCTCAGGAGCAGCTGCATGAGGGTTTCAGCTAAAATTGCGGTCAAGATACTGATGATCTCCAGCCATAAGGCCCGGACTCCAAAAAAATAAACAGACGCCAGTAAAGCCGGGACCATGGCGATCAGCACGTTCCTCATGGCATATTCTATGTTCTGAGGTGAATGGATATGAGGTGAAATGCTTGTTTTTAACATGCTTTCTCCTGAAAGTACATTCTTGTTAACAGAGCCGGTGCTCATCCTTTCTTTTTTAAAAATGATTTCCCGAGTTTGATGAACTGGACAATGGGTCTGAACGAGGGACAGACATAATTACAGCATCCGCATTCAATGCAGTCCATGATGTCGTATCGGGTCATCTGATCATAGGTCTCAAATTCACCCTGCAGGCTCAACATGCAGGGATTAAGGGAGACCGGGCAGACCATGAGGCATTTGGCGCAATGGATGCAGCTGCGGTATGCATTGTACCGGACCCTCTTTTCTTCCTTCTCGGACAGGAACAGGATCCCGGACGTTCCTTTGGTCACAGGCGTATCCAGGGATACGACAGACGGACCCATCATGGGGCCGCCTAAAATGATCTTGGCGGGCTCTTCGGTTAAGCCCGTATCCGCGATCACGTCGCTCAAAGGTGTACCGATCCTGATCTTATAATTTCCGGGGTTTTTTACAATACGGCCTGTCACGGTCACAACGCGTTCGATGACCGGTTTCTGGAACAGGACAGCATCCCGGACAGCATTGATAGTGGCTACATTACTTACAACAGCCCCTACGTCAAAAGGAAGCCCTCCTGAAGGCACTTCTTTATTTAAAATAGCCTTGATCAGCTGTTTCTCACCGCCCTGGGGATACTTTACTTTTAGAGCGATCAGTTCAATATTATCCTTCTCCCGGAGATGTTCGGCGATATGTTCCAGGGCCGGTCTTTTATTCAGCTCCACTCCGAAAAAGACCTTTTTCACATTCAGCAGTTTCTTGATGATCTGGATCCCTTCCACGATCTCTTCAGGTTTTTCCATCATAAGCCTGTAATCACAGGTCAGGTACGGCTCGCACTCCGCTCCGTTCACAATGAAAAAATCCACTTTTTTATCGGAAGGAACATTCAGTTTCACATCGGTCGGAAAAGCAGCACCGCCCATACCTACGACACCGGCTTCCGATATCCTCTGTAAAATCTGCTCGCGTGAAAGGTTTGACCAGTCGGGCTTATCGGCATTCATCCTCTTGATCTCGCCTTCCAGCTGGATAACGATACAGTTAGATTTCACGTTTGAAGCCGTATAATAGGGGCCGATGTCCGTCACCTTACCGGTGATGCTGGAATGGACATGGCTGGAATAATTACCGTCCTTCTTTCCGATCAGCTGTCCCTCGGATACCGTGTCTCCTTTTTTCACAACAGGAAGAGCGGGCTTACCCAGGTGCTGGCTGAGCGGGATGATGGCCTTTTTAGGAAGGGGCAGGTTTTCAATGGAATGCTCATATGTTACGGACTTGTTCTCGGGAGGATGGATACCGCCCTGTAAAAATGTCCTGGTTCTGATTTTTATATGTTTCATAGATAAGATTTCGAAGATATATTTTTTAAATTTTCTGTCAACTATATCCTAAAAAAACAAATCGGCCAGGACCGTCTTGATCCCGGAAAGCCTTTTATTCCCTGGTTATCCTGATCTTTACTTTTACAAGAATAAAAAACATGAATAAAAGTATCCCGGCACCCGAAATAAGAAGCTTGGCATACGGATAGACCTTGTAAAGCCTCAGAACCTCGAGGCTCCCCTCCCTGTGACGGTAAATACCGACTATCTTATATCTGTACCCGGGTTCCGGTTTCATCTTCACCTTTCTTAAAGTGAGTTTATGATGTCTGAAGAGAACAATCAGGTCCTTCTGGTCCCGGATATTCCCCATATCGATTTTGATCACTTTGTTATCATAGATTTCGGGATGGAACCTGAATTTTAAAAAATAATAATCCGACATGAGCACACGGGGGGAGAAGTATAGTGCCGCCAGAAAAAGCAAAAGACAGCCGGACACGGATACCACAGCAGCCTTCCGGCTGTATTCCAGATCAAGCCGTTCTTTTTCCTTAAAAAGGATATAGAGAAAAAGAAATAAAGGGATGACAACGTAGATCAGGCGGTAATCGACCCCGTATATGAAGCAGTCCAGCGTGTAAGTCCTGAATCCGAACGGATAAAAAAGAAGGTTTCCGTTGCCAAAGTTAAACTGAAAAAGGTCCACCAGAAGATGGAGGAGATAACCCGAGAAGAGGGAGAAGATACTCCTGACCCGGGGGACAAAATAAATCCCCAGGATGATTGAGATTGTCACGGCCCCAAACAAGGTATGAGGAAACACTCCGATGGAATAAAGATACTCGATATCCTTAAAATGAAAAAAATCAATCAGGGTGATCTGGGCAGCCACAATGACATCCGTCAGAACGGCTCCCAGAAGGAACAGGGTGAGGGAAAAATGTCTCCTGAAAGACCTTCCCAGAAGATAATTGATGGACATGTGTGTGATCAGATCAGGCATGGGTTGCTCTTGACAAAACAGGCTCTGTTCCCGGAGGAAGCGGTTTTTGCCTCATATGTTCCTTTTCAGAAAATGGGATATGAGCTTGGCCGGATCAAGGATATACGCGATATTTCCGTCGCCCAGGATTGTGGCGCCGATCAGTCCCTGGCTAGCCTGGATATGCCGGGAGAGGGGCTTGATCACGATATCCTGTTCGGAAATGAATTTATCGACAACCAGACCGATCTTCTTGTTGCCGTAATTCACCACTGCCACAAACAGCCGGTTCTTTCCTTTCTTATGCTTGACAAAAACAAGCTTGCTGGCGTAACTATCCTCGACAACAGCCGGCGTCAGGCTGAACATTTCATTCAACCTCAACAGGGAAAGCAGTTTTTTTCTCAGATAAATGACATC
Organism: bacterium; assembly: GCA_028711675.1. GTDB lineage: Bacteria > Spirochaetota > JAHITG01 > JAHITG01 > JAHITG01 > JAQTRT01. The sequence continues at coordinate 23,703 of JAQTRT010000007.1, forward strand.
ATACTCATCCACCCGCTGGACCTCATCCTCATAGATCCGCAGCGTTTCCTGGACGAAATAAAGCGGAATAGCAAAAAAAACACCGCCGGAAAAAAGGATGAGGGAATTGATGATGGCTACGGTGATGGGAATGGCGATGACCATGGTGGTCCCTTTATCCTTCTCGGTCTTGATATTGATAGTCCCGTTGATCTTCTGGATGTTGTTTTTTACAACATCCATGCCGACACCGCGTCCGGAAAGCCTGGTAACTTTGTCGCTTGTGCTGAAACCAGGGAGGAAGATAAAGCTCAATATCTGTCTCTCCGTCAGTTGGCCGATCTTATCCTTGTTGACCAGTCTATTCCTGATGATCTTTTCCCGCATCTTTTCCGCATCCATGCCTTGACCATCATCTGCGATCTCCACAACGATACTGTTCCCCGACTGATAGGAAGAGATCCTGATGGTGCCTTCCGCGGATTTACCCTTCCGGACCCGTTCTTCAGGGGATTCAATGCCGTGGCCGATGGCATTCTTGATGATATGGGTCAGAGGTTCCCTGATTTCCTCGATCACGGTCTTATCCACTTCTGTATCCTCACCCGTAATGGTAAGATTTACTTTCTTCTTTAAATCGTGTGACAAGGTCTTGATCAAACGCGGAAATTTATGGAAAAGCGTTTTAATCGGCACCATACGGACTTTCATCACATCATCCTGAAGAGAACTGATGATACGTTTGAACTGGGCCATGATGTCCAGGAGCGTACTTTTATCGTTCTTGAGGAAAACGAACTCCTTGTCATTCAGGAGCGCATAAAATTTTTCCATCCGGTTATTATTGACCGTGATCTCGCCTACCAGATTCATCAGACTCTCGATCCTGCTCACCGGGACGCGGATCGACTCCGTGATCTCTTCTTCCCCGCCCTCCGGCATCTCTTTGACCTTATCCTCGATCAGGGATACTTTTTGAATGGAAACGCGCTCCACTTCGCTCACATCGATAAGGTCATAGATCTCCTTTTCCTTGTGGTTGGTAAGCAGGATGAGGGAAAAAATCCCGTATCGCTCGTTGCTCTCTTCTTTCTCGAAACCCACGGTCGAACGGGCCACTTCTCCCAGTGTCAGGAGATTGCTGTAGATCAGATAAGCCCGTGCGAACTTTAATGCCACATTGTCGAACAATTTTATCTTGATGATAAAAATCGAGCTGAAACTCCTCTGGCTCAAGCGGGCGATCTCCTTGTCGCTGAGCTTGATCTCTTCCGGTTCGAAACGGCCTTCAGGCACCACAGGAATGACCGGTTTCTTCAGGTATGTCCTTATCATTCCCAGTGTAAGATTGATGTCGGCGCTGTCCGTATTTTTTTTCCGGATCTGTCCGAACATACTCCTGTATTCATCCATGACCTTGTAAGAAATGTCGATGATATCCTCGTTCACCTGGAGTTCCCGGCTCCTGATTCTCTGGAACAGGTCCTCGAAAGTATGGGAGAGCGTGCTGAAATTATTAAACCCGATCAGGGAGGATTCGCTTTTCAGGCTGTGAACGGTCCTGAAAATCTCATTGATGACGCGGGGATCATCCGGCTTTTTTTCAAATACGGAAAGGTTCTATTCCAGCTTGTTCAGCAGATCGGCGCATT
>JAQTRT010000202.1 GCA_028711675.1 bacterium
GGGAAGAGCTGACGCAATTGGCGGACCTGATGCTGAAGCATAAGAATATCATGGTCATTTCCGATGAAATATATGAAAAGCTTATCTATGACGGTCTGCAGCATTACAGCATTGCTCAGGTCAGCAGGGAAATAAAGGATAGGACCATCATCGTGAACGGATTATCCAAAACATATTCCATGACCGGATGGCGCATCGGTTACCTGGCCGCGCCTGAGGCTGTAGCCAAGGCCGTGGGAACGCTCCAAAGCCACAGTACTTCCAATCCAACGACTTTCTGCCAGACCGCCTCTGTCACGGCCCTGGAACACAAATCCGGCGAGATACAGAAGATGATCCGGACATTCGCCGGACGGCGCGATCGGATCCATTCCCTGCTCTCCGGCATTAAAGGACTCCGCACATCCAGACCGCAGGGAGCTTTTTACATCTATCCCGATATTTCAGGCATCATCAACACGCAATATGGTCCGGACAGGATAACAGACGACCTTTCCTTCTGCGAGATCCTGTTAAAACAAAAAAAGGTGGCTGTTATACCGGGCCATGCATTCGGAACGCCTAATTACATCCGGCTCTCTTTCGCCACATCGGAAAAAAACATTGAGACGGGGGTCGCCCGCATCAGGGAATTCATTCAGGCCTTGAAATAAGGAAACAAATCCATGAAAATCAAAAAACCTCTTTTTATTCTGGGCATCAAGACAAAGGTCATCGAGGATTATATCAAGCTGGCCGAGGAAAAGGATATGCGCATCCTTAATATCCAGGAGCATGGCGCAGACATCATCATCCGGCGCGAAGAGATCAAGAAAGAAACGCCGTTCCGGATCATCCCGGCACCCCTTAACACAGAATCGTCCAAAGAATCCTCCCCTCTGTTACTGGCAGACCAGACAACACCCTCCCAGGAGCAGGCCAAGAAACCGGAAGAGGAGAACACGAAGAACTATTCACAGATCAAAGCGCCGTTCGTCGGTACTTTTTACAGGAAACCGTCACCGGACGCCGATTCTTTTGTCAAGGAAGGCGACATCGTCAATGTCGGCCAGACCCTCTGTATCCTGGAAGCCATGAAAGTGATGAACAAGATCAATTCCGATGTGAAGGGCCGGATCGTCAAGATCATGGCTGAAGATACCAAGCCGGTAAAAAAAGACGATATTCTATTCCTTATTGAGCCTGTTGCATGAAAAAAAAATTCCAGATCAGAGTTGCGGGGATATCCTTTTTCCACGATAAAATATTACTGATCACGCATAAAAAGAACGGATCAGAGTACTGGGTCGTGCCCGGCGGACGGTGTGAATGGAGTGAACCCGCTGCTGATGCGGTCCGGAGAGAATTTAAAGAAGAACTGGACCTGGATGTCAAGGTGCTGGAATTCCTGTTTTATTCCGAATCCCTGCCACCGTCCTATCCCGTCCATTCCCTTAACCTTTTTTTTCTGGTCAAACCGCTGAGCCGCAGGATCAAGCTGGAGGACAACACCATCATCGGCAGGTCCCGTTTTTTCACACGGGAGGAGATCAAAAAGATACTGTTGTACCCGAAGATCAATTCCATCATTTATGAAAATTTTAATTTATGGCGAAAAAAAGTAAAATAATATTGTGGCTCCTTATTCTCTCCTGCTGCAGGTTATATTCCTATCCATCCGAACTTATCCTCAAGCAGGATAAACTGGTTGAAAAGATCGAATTCGGCGAGATCAACTGGACCGACGGAAAGCTGATTATCATGGACACGGAAAAAATGACGCCTGTCATCAAGGATAAAGGGAGCCTGGCCTATCAGGAAGAACAGGAATCGTACGCTTCGGACCTGGCCCAGGCCAGAAAAATGACGCGGCAAAAGGCCCAGGATAAGGCCACCCGGTATCTTATGGATGCCGTGCTGAACCTGAGGATCAGGAATGATCTCCTGGTCCGGGATTATCTTCTTAACACGACCAATGATTTCAAGTTTCTCCTGAACGACTGCGTAGCCCGTAATATCAAAAAAGAATACATCTATAACCAGGACGACACCATTTCAGCCAGGCTGACGCTTCCCTTCTTCGGCAGCCAGGGGCTTCTGACGGTCTTCACGAACGACCTCACCCCTCCCCTCGTATCCTTTTACAGCATCTTCGATTTTAACACCCTGATGAAACACCTGGATACCATGACCAATGAACCCGCCCAGGAGTTCACTTCCCTTATTATCGATGCCAGCGACCTCAAGGGAATCAAGCCCTGCCTCTTCCCGGCTGTTTATGACCAGGACATGAAGGCTCTTTACACATCCACAATGTTCCCGAAGTCCATGATTTTACAGAGGCCGTTCATCACCTATATGCCCCGCATTACCCTGATCAAGGACCTTCCTTTTATCGACAATAAAAGCTATATCATCAAAGCCGTCTCTGTCTACGGCGGGACAGACCTCATCCTCCCGCCGGAAGCCGTATCCCGGCTCTTTTCGGATAAAAAGACGATAACTCATTTACAGGAAGGGAATACCGCTATCATCATAAAGCCTTAAGGAGGTTTATCATGACCTCAGTGATCGATGATTTTACAAACTATTCCAAAGAACTGAAAAAAGAGATCATCAGTGATTTTGTCAATTTTGACTCCCTGACACAGGCTAAAAAAAAGAAGCTGAAAAAGATTCAGCATAAGTTCAGGAACAGCCTGTATGCCCTGCTGATATATAAATTGACTACGATCTACTTCGAGCCTGCTGAAGCGAAAAGGATATGGTTCGCGGCCCTCAACCACCGAAGGGACCTGACCGGTAAATTGAACCGCGAAGTGGATATCGAAGTGGCCCTGCTTGATTTCTTCATCCTCTTTAAGAATGACCTGATGGAGAACCCTCTCATCATCGAAGAAAAAATATTCGAAGGAATAAAGAAAAGGATACTGGTGGATGAGCTGACCGGCTTGTTCAATTACCGGTACTATAAGCAAAGGATCAGGGAAGAGATATCCAAATCCAAGCGTTACAACCTTTCTTTCTCTGTTATCATGCTGGATATCGATAATTTCAAGCTGTACAACGACACGTACGGCCACATCGAAGGCAACAAGGTCCTGATCAGTATCGCGGAGGAACTGAAAAAGATCCTTCGGTCCTCGGATGTCATCATCCGTTTCGGCGGGGAGGAATTCCTGATTATCGCGCCCCAAACCACCAAGAAAGAAGCCCTCCTGATCGGGGAGAAGATCAGGAAAAAAATCAGCAATTGCAAGTTCAAACGCCGCCTGAGCGTCAGCGGCGGAGTGGCCACTTATCTGTACGACACGAAGGACAATGAGACCACCCTGATCAAATTGGCCGATGCAGCCCTGTACCGCGCTAAATACGAAGGTAAGGACAGGATATGCAACTATTTCAAAGAACGCCGGATCTTTAAACGCATCCCTCTTTCCGAGCAGATCACTTTCAAGGCCAAACTGCTGAAATCAAAGGCCCAGCTGAAAAAGATCAAAAATATCAGCAAGAGCGGGATATCGCTCTTCGTGAGCAAGCCCATCAAAAAAGGGGCCATGATCGAAGGACACCTGGAGAAAAATAAAAAAAAGATCACGTTCCTGGGACAGATCATGTGGTGCAGTAAAGTGGATGATAGGCTCTATGAAACAGGCATCAAGTTCCTGGATACTTCAGACAAGGTCATCACAAACCTCATTTTTGAAAAAGCTCCCGTGAAAAACCTTGACATTTGATATAATTTTTATTATCTTCCTTTTATGCTGAAATTAAGAGATAAATTCATCCTGAATTATATCATCATAGGATTAACGATCGTCTTCATTTCAGGCCTGACCTCCCTTGTCGGCATCAGCAAGGTCCGGGAGATCGCGCTGAAGAACTATGTCCAGAACTACTCCTCTCTCATGAAATTCCAGGGAATCATCTCCTCTTATCAGGAAAAGGTCAAGATCCTGAAGAACAGCAGGTTCATCGCCGGCCGCGCTTATTTTGAAGCGGACAGGGCCTTTCAGGATAATCTCGAGACACTTAAAAAAGAGAAAGTGTACACGGAGGAGATCGATTCCTGTATCCGGGAGAACGGAAAGATGAACAATCTCCTGGCCAAGGCCCGGTCTGCAGCCACCCGGTATGAACAAAACGGACATATCAGCCAGGTAAAGGACCGGATGGCTTTCATAGAGAACCTGCTGGTAAAAACAGAAGACCAGAACAAAGCCAAGATCATTGAGAACAAGAACAAGATAGAAACCACTTACAAGAACATCAAGATCATCAACGTCCTTATCCTCTTTTTCCTTATCTTCCTTTCCATATTTGCAGGGCTGCTCTACTCCCAAAAAATGCTGGCCTCCCTCTCCATGTCCATCAACGTGGTCCAGAAAGTGGCTCAAAAAGATTTGACAGCCCAGATCGACCTGGCCAATGTCCCTGACGATGAAGTAGGCCTGCTGGTTAACTCCATCAACCAGCTTGTCGTTAACCTCAAGAACATTACCAACATCCTGGCTGATGTGACCTTGACCCTTAACTCCAATATCGTCCGGATATCCAATTCGGCCGAGACCATATCGGACGGCGCCACCCAGCAGACCGACACACTGAACCAGACCTCCGGAGCCATGAACGAACTTTTTAATTCCATCAGCCTGGTCTCCAACAACGCCGGTGAAGTGCGGAAGATCACAGAACAGACGACCAAGGATGCTACAGAGACCGGCCAATCCGTCAAGAAACTGGTAACCGGCATGAACGCCATCTCGGAACGGGCGGAAAAAATCGTGGAGATCGTGGACGTGATCGATGATATCGCGGAACAGACCAATATGCTGGCCCTGAACGCCGCCATTGAAGCTGCGCGGGCCGGTGAACACGGCCGGGGTTTTGCTGTCGTAGCCCAGGAGATCCGGAAGCTGGCTGAAAAGAGCGCCCAATCCACAAAAAATATCGCTGAGCTCATCGATGACAGCGTGAAGGTCATTAAAGAAGGGGATGATCTCTCCCAGAAAGCCGGCCTTTCCATCGAGAACATTCTATTGAAGATCCAGAACATCAATCAGATCATCCACAAGATCAGTTCGACTACCTCGGACCAGGTCATCCAGAGCAAGAACATCGTCAACTCCATTGACGACCTGAACCAGATAACAAAACGGAATTCTACGGCAGCGGAAGACCTGGTGGAAGCCATCAATCAGCTCAAACATCAGGCAGACAACCTTAATCTCCTCATTACAAGCTTCAAGACCAAGAAAATCGAACAGATCTCAACTCCCGAGATAAAAGAACTTACCGGATATTGATTATGAAGAAATATTATCTTTTTACTCCGGGTCCTACGCCCCTTCCGGAAGAGGTCCGCGAGGCAGGTTCTCTGCCTATGATCCATCACCGGACCGACGACTTTATCCGGATTTATCACAGATGCTCAGAGGATTTGAAATATGTGTTCCAGACAGACCGGCCGGTCTACCTTCTCCTCTCTTCCGGTACCGGCATCATGGAAACGGCTGTGATCAATTTTCTCTCTCCCGGTGACACCATCCTGGTGATCAATGCCGGTAAATTCGGGGAACGCTGGTCACATATCGCCCGGGCATACGGCATCCGCGTCATCGAACTGAAGTATACCTGGGGTCAGGGATTTTCCATAAGGGATATCCGGAACGCCTTGAAAGACCATCCTTCCATCAAAGCCGTATACACGCAATTATGCGAGACCTCGACCGGCGTTGTTATGGATATTAAAAAACTGGGGGCTCTCCTGAAAAATGAAAAGCCTGTCTTCGTGGTAGATGCCATCAGCGGCCTGGGAGCGGAAGAATTCCAT
>JAQTRT010000203.1 GCA_028711675.1 bacterium
CTGTTTCTAATAATATAGGGTATTCCAATTTTAATACTTTAGTAACCTATTCATTAGGGAACGGGAATACAGCCGCCAATTTCATGCCTGCTTCGACAGGCACGGGCTGCCTGACTAATTTCCATTATTTTGTTTCCACGATTTTTTCCAGTCCGGACTTCGTCCGGCTCTCCGGCATAGGCCCTTCCCCGGCCATCAATACCGGTGATCCTTCGGATCCGGTGCCGTCCGGCGGCGGGTCCAGGATCGATATGGGCTGTTTTGAATACCAGATCCAGCCGGCCCAGATCAGCATCAGCAAGTACGTGAACAACGTGAGACTGGGAGGAGCGAGCAGCATGGCCATCCCCGGCTCCACCATCGAATACCGGATGCATTATTCCAACTGGAGCGGAGTGGCCGAGAACAGTATCGTCTATGACAGGCTTGATACTCCCCACGTGACCTATGCCACAAACAGCTTTTCCAACAGCCAGGGCGGATGGACCACGGAGTTCTCGACCAATACAAGCCCTGTGCAGACCTATACTTCATCGGATTACGGCACGAACCAGCCGGCCGCGGTCTGGGTCAAGTGGATCCGGTGGAAGAGGCTGACGATCGGGATTAATAACAGCGGTGACCTGTATTTCCGGGTCATCATCAGGTAAGGACTTCATTTTTTTTCCTCAATCAGGATTTTCCGGACAGGGAAGGGTATTTCGATATTCTCCTTTTTATAGGCATTAAACAGTTCTTTGATGAATTCATGCTTCACCAAATACTGGTCAACATACTCCCGGACCCGCAGAATGACCGAGAAATTAATGCTGTGGTCGCCGAACGTATGGAAACGGATGAAGGGATCGAATCCGGCCACTCCGCCCGGTATCTGTTTCAATATCTTCCTGCCTGTTTCGACTGTGACTTTCTCGACCTTCTCAAGGTCGCTGTTATAGCTTACACCCACATCAAGCAGGACAGCTATCTCCTTGTCCGGCATGTGATAGTTCGTAATGGTGGCCGACGCTATTTTGGAATTGGGGACGATGACGATGTTATTGGGAAGCGCTTTGATGGTCGTGCTCCGCCAGGCGATATCCGTGACATATCCTTCTTCCCCTGAATCCAGTTTGATATAATCACCGGGCTTGATTTTGCCTGAGGCCAGCATCTGAAGCCCGGAAAAGAGGTTGATCAGTGTGGACTGGAGCGCCAGGGCTACGGCCAGACCGCCCACTCCCAGGGCTGTCAGGATAGGCGTTATGGATATACCGAGGAACTGGAGAATGATCAGAAGGCCGATCAGGATAATGAGGAACCGCGTCATGTTGGTGAAAATAGACGTGGAAGGCAGGACGCCTTTGACCTTATTGGTCGATGTCATCACCAGGTTCACGGCTATCCGCGCCAGGACCAGGGTCAGGGTGAAAAGGATGATCGAAACAAGGACCTTCCAGGAGATGTCCGGGCTGAGGAGTTCCGGCATCCGGCTGAGCGCCAGGTAAATACCCAGACACAGGAACCAGACCGGAAACATGTTCTTCAGGGAGCTGAGGAGGACCTCGCCTGGTTTCCATTTCCGGGCAATGGCTGTTTTTTTCAGGCTGTTGATCACAGCGCGTTCAAAAATGAGGCCAATGAACAGCCCGGCTATGATATAGATCAAAGGAATGATGATATACATTTTTTTTCTCTCTTTATTATTGGGTCTAAAAGGATCACGTGATCTGCCCTTTATTTTCTATCGAGCTGCTTCAGGTTCGCTTCAAGGACGTTGAGGTGCAGGCTGATGGTATAATCGTAGTCCCAGTCCACTTCCTGGTCCCGGTTCAGGATCAGGTACAGTTCGTTCTCCAGATGGTCCCATGCGGTCATTGCATTGGTGCGGCCGGCCTTTTCCGCGTATGCCAATACCTTTTTCCAGTAATCCCTGGCCAGGTTATAATAGTATTTTGCAGTAGCAAAGCTTTTCTTTATATCGTCCCGGAAATCCAGGTTAAAATAATAAATCTCTTTTTTGTCGTACTGGTGGGCCAGGGTCAGGTAGTTCTGCATGATCTTCAGGTACATGTGCATGATGATGAGATTCTTGTATTTTTTCCCTTCCTGTTCGTTCCGTAGAAGGCAGAGGGCTTTGGACGGATGGCGGAAAGAGGACCTGAGCCCTTTCTCCAGAAAATACACGTTCAGCCGGATATCTTCTTCGTTATAACAAAGGCGTTCCGCGTATAGCTGATAATAATCTTCAAGATATTCGGGCGGTTTCTGGTTAATGAAGAAGACTCCGTACTGTTCCGGCCCTTTCAGCTTCAAAGGATTGTTGATCTCCGCCCCGACAGGGCATATTATGAACAATAGAATGATGATGATGTTTCGTGCCATGATTATTCCGGTTTGATGATGATCTCGACCCTGCGGTTCCTGCTCCGGCCTTCCTCAGTCCTGTTGCTGGCTTTTGGCTCTTTCTTGCCCGCGCCCGTGTAGGCCCCCTGGTTTTCCTTTAAATACTTGTTCTTGATGAGGAAATCAAGCACGGACCTGGCCCGGTCCTGGGATAATTTCAGGTTATACTCATCGGACCCGATGTCGTCGGTATGTCCTTTGAAGACAAGGTCGAGGTTGTCATATTTTTTCAGTATCTCCCCGACCCGTTTCAGCTTTTCCCGCGCTTCCGGGGTCAGGACAGCTTTATTGAACTCAAAGTAAACCTCGCCGAGATCAAGCACAACGCTGTCCTCTTTTTTTTCCGCGTTCATGTCCTTTTCGGATTTCATGAACTTGTCGTACAGCTCCTCTTTTACCCGTTCCTTCTCTTCTGTTTTCCGTTTCAGGTTGTAATATCCGGTCAGGTCTCCCTTGTACTGGATGAACGTCCCGTCCCGGTAGATGAACATGATATCATAACTGTTCTCGGTGTAGACAGGAAGGTGCTCCCGGATGTCGTACCACAGGGCCGAGTAGGATGCTCCGAGGAATTTATACGGCACATCCGGATAATTGTGTTCCACGGTATGGTTGAAGAGATAGTGGAACACGATCTTTACGCATTCTTTTTCGAGCTTTTCCTCCCGTCCTGCCAGCTGGTAAAAAACATCGACAGGGAGCGTGATGCGCGGTTCGAATTCCAGTATCTCAATGCCGGTCCCTTCCCATACCTCCCCGCTGGCAACAGGTTCAGCGGGAAAAAGCGGTATATTGCGGATGGAGGGCATGGTGTATTTTTTATCAATATAATACTGGCCTTTTTTATCCATCCCGAAATTGAGTCCGTAGCTTTCGGTAAGTTCATATGGATCCGTCGTTTCCAGGCTCTTGATGTAAGAGTTATATTCGCCTTTCAGGCTGGTGATGTCCCCCTTCTGCTCAAAAGGGATCAGCCTGACATAATCACGGATGTCGGCCTTTCTGACCAGGATACCGTTCTTTTTAATGGTTTGTTTTGTATACTTGTCAATGGTAAATGTCTGGTTCAGTTTAAAATCCCAGAAAAGGCTGAATTTTTCCTGGCCGGATGCCTGAAAGCTAAGGCTCAGGAAAAAAATCAGTAAAATGCTGATTTTTTTCATCATAATCAATTATCGGAAAAGAGGAGATAATCATTAATCATGGGGACGGTGCTTGACATTTTGACATTATAATGCTGCGCATGGAGTAACACCGCTTGCGGTGTCGTTGAATAGACAGCCCAAGGGCTGTCACTCCTTTAAACACAGCTTGTTAAAAATGTCAAAATGTCAAGCACCGTCCCCCCTTCCTGGAAAAAGGTTGACAGATAAAGTAAACTGTATATTATTTATATTATGACGCCCATTGCCGAGATATTCAACCTTCATAATTATGAATGGAGTTTCTGGAGCCTTCCCCCGCTCATAGCCAGTATTTATTTCATCACCCTGGGCCTTTTCGTCTTTTTCAAGAACAAGGGGTCCAGGGTCAATTTCGCGTTCTTTTTACTGGCCTTTTTCTGTTTTATCTGGCTTTTCAGCTATGCCGTTGCTTTTTCAACCCGGGATTATACGGTGGCTTATTTCTGGTGCAAGAATGCTTATTTCGGGATCAATTTCATTGCTGTTACCATGTTCTATTATATCATCGTGCTCCTGGATCTGAAGAAATACAAGACATGGATCAGGGTCTTTTACCTGGTCATGATCGCTTTTTTCCCTGTCACCAGGACCAAATATTTTCTAGGGGGCGTCATCCAGTGGCCGTGGGGGTATTATCCCTACCGGACCAATATCATTTATGACCTTTTTATCCTGAGCTTCTGCTTGTATTATTTTACCGGTTTGTACCAGCTTTATAAGGCTTATAAGAACGAATCCTCTTCCATCCGCAAGACCCAGCTGAAATTTCTCTTCATCGCCTTTTTTGTCATTACTTTTGCTTTTGTGGATTTTGTGGCTAAATATAAACTTGAGGTCTATCCCTGGGGGTATATCCCTGTAGCTATTTATCTCTCCATCCTTTCATATACGATCGTCCGTTACCGTTTCATGGAAATCGAGACCGTTGTCCACCGCACTTTTCTCTGGATCCTCACCATTCTCTTTCTGGTCCTTCCCCTGGGCCTGGTATACGGTTTTCTCATCAGGTCCATGTTCAACCGCGGTTTTTTCCCGGTGGCAGCGCTTGTTTCGGTCACTCTCATCCTTTTCCTGATCTATTATAAGAAGCTGAAACCGGGTATCGACCGTTTTTTCCGGAGAAGGAAGTACGATTATTACGAGGAGCTTTCGAGCCTTCCTTCCAGGATCGGCGGTTCTCTGGACATTAATCTTTTTAAGGAAAAGCTCATCAGGGAGCTGAAAGAACTGCTTTATATCCGCAACAGCCTTTTCCTTATCAAACAGACGGACAGCGAGGACTTTGAGGAAATTTATTCTACAGGATATAACCAGACGGATCAGGGCCTGGGCCTGGCCAAGGATGAAAAGCTGCTCCTCTCCTGCAAAGAGGGTGTGGTGATCTGGATCAGACAGAATCTGAAAGTCCTGGAAAAGGAACAGATCGAGGTCGATCCGCAGTTCAAGGATATCAGTGGACCGGCCCTCCGGTTCTTTAATATGGCCGGTCTTGAGCTGCTGATCCCTTTGACCATGGGGCAGCAGGTGATCGCGCTTCTGTGCCTGGGTAAAAAAGAGAATCTCCAGTCTTATACTATCAAAGATATTGAGCTGCTGGAGAATCTGGGGAGACAACTGGGCATTACCGTGGACAATGCGCTTCATCACAAGGACATTGTGGACAAGGAGAGGCTGGCAGAGGAAATGCGGCTGGGCCGTGAGATCCAGCGTACCCTGCTCCCTCAGAGGATCCCGGCCATCGCGGGCCTCAGCATCATAGGCTTCATGCAGCCGGCCAGGGAGATCGGCGGAGATTACTATGATTTTATCGAGACCAGTCAGGAGGAAAGTGAGAAGAAGAACGTAAGTCTGGACATCGCCATTGGGGATGTCGCGGGAAAGGGGGTCAGTGCCGGGCTTCTCATGGCCATGGCCAAGACCGCGATCTATACCATATCCCAGGAGCCGATCAGTACCAGGGATATCCTGATCCAGACCAACCAGGTCCTGAACAAGCATATCATCGGAGACAGGTTCATGACCATGCTTTATCTCCGCTGGCAGGCGGAAAAAAAGAGGATCCTGTACAGCGGCGCCGGTCATGAGAGTATCATCATTTATCGCAGCCTGGAAAAAAGGACGGACAATTCCCCTGCAAAGGACAACGTTGAGGTTATTCCCAGCGGAGGCATCATCCTGGGCATTATTCCTGATATCCGTGAGCATATCGAAGAGAAGGAACTG
>JAQTRT010000204.1 GCA_028711675.1 bacterium
TCCAGATACCTGTCCCCGCCGCCCCAGTTGATATTGCTGAAAGCATCCGGCGATCCCATACTGGTGGATTCGCCGACATAACTGCTGAATAAGCCGTTCGTTATGTGAATGGTCTGGACATCGCCGGACCAGAGGAGACTGCCCGCAACGGCCGCGTCATATATTCTAAAGATGATATTATGGCTGCCGCTGATGGGCACGCCGCTCTGTAATATTTTTCCCTGGTAGTTGATCATGCACGGGACTCGTGCGGAAAGCTGGGGAATAACAGAAATCAAGAGAGAAAAAAGCAGGATGATCGTTCTCATAAGTGCCTCCCCTTACGATGTCTTCCCGTTTGAGAGTATCTGATCGGATAATAATAAAAAAAATAGTCAAGTCAAAGGATTTCGCTGAGAAATGTTCCGGAGAACCGGATTGATATCTTCCAATAAAAAAAGCGAGGAGGATCCTCGCTTTTTTTATTGTTTGGTTTGACTTAACCCGGTCTTTATTCAACGACCTTGTAATCCGCGTCAACGACATTGTCCTTGTCGTCTTTAGACTTGGCCTGCTTGGACTGTTTGGTGTCCGAAGCTTCCTGGCCTTCCTGGCTGTTGAATCCGGCGCCGGCATCAGGCTGCGGACCTGCACCGGGCTGGCCGGCCGTGGCGTTTTTGTAGATCTTTTCGGATATCTTGTACCATTCGGCGGTCAGGGCCTCGTAAGCTTTCTTGATCTCATCCGCGTTGTCCGAGCTTACGCTCTTCTTGGCCGTGTCCACGGCGTTCTTGATGTTCGTCGCTTCGTCCGCGCTTAATTTATCCTTGAACTCCTTTTCGCTCTTTTCGATCTGGTAGATGAGGCTGTCCAGTTTGTTCCGTTCCTCGATCACTTCCTTCCGTTTTTTGTCCTCGTCCTGGTTCTTCTCCGCGTCCTTCACCATCTTATCGATCTCCTGTTCGTTCAAACCGCTCTTGGCTTCGATCCTGATGCTCTGCTCCTTGTTCGTGGCCTTATCTTTGGCCAGGACATGGAGGATGCCGTTGGAATCGATATCAAAGGTAACTTCGACCTGCGGCACTCCGCGGGGGGCAGGGGGAATACCGTCCAGGATAAACCGGCCGAGGGACCTGTTGTCCTTGGCCATGGGCCGTTCGCCCTGCAGGACGTTGATCTCCACGGACGTCTGGCTGTCCGCGGCTGTGGAGAAGATCTCGCTCTTCTTCGTCGGGATGGTTGTGTTCCGCTGGATGAGCGGAGTGGAAACTCCACCGAGTGTTTCCACGCCCAGGGAGAGCGGGGTCACGTCAAGGAGAAGGATGTCCTTCACTTCGCCTTTCAATACACCGGCCTGGATGGCGGCGCCGATGGCTACCGCTTCATCCGGGTTCACTCCCTTGTTCGGCTCTTTGCCGAAGAATTCCTTCACGATCTTCTGGACCAGGGGGATCCTCGTGGACCCTCCGACCAGGAGAACTTCGTCTATATCGCTTGGTTTCAGTTTCGCATCATTCAGCGCGTTCTGCATGGGTACCATTGTAGAGCGGATCACATCACCCAGGAGCTGTTCCAGCTTGGCCCGTGTCAGGGTCATGATCAGATGTTTGGGCCCGTTTGAATCAGCCGTGATAAAGGGCAGGTTGATCTCGGTCTGCATGGTTGTGGAAAGTTCGCATTTGGCCTTTTCGCTGGCTTCCTTCAGCCTCTGAAGGGCCATAGGGTCCTTTCTCAGGTCCACGCCGTTTTCTTTCTTGAATACATCAGCCACATGGTCAATGACGATCTGGTCAAAATCATCGCCGCCCAGATGGGTATTGCCGTTCGTGGATTTAACCTCGAACACGCCGTCACCCAGCTCCAGGACGGAAATATCATATGTACCGCCGCCCAGGTCATACACGGCGATCTTCTCGTTTTTTTTCTTTTCCAGGCCGTAGGCCAGGGATGAAGCCGTGGGTTCGTTGATGATGCGCAGTATGTACAACCCCGCGATCTTTAAGGCGTCCTTTGCGGCCTGCCTCTGGGCATCATTGAAATTAGCCGGGACCGTAACAACGGCGTCCGTTACTTTTTCACCCAGGTAATCTTCGGCTGTCTGTTTCATCTTCTGCAAGATCATGGCCGATATCTCCGGCGGGGAATACACTTTTCCGCCTGCTTCCACACGCGCGTCGCTGTTGGGCCCCTTGATCACTTTATAAGGGACTTTTTTGGATTCCTCGGTGACCTCATCATAACGTCTTCCCATGAACCTCTTTATGGAAAATACGGTGTTCTGGGGATTGACAACTGCCTGCCTTTTGGCAATGCCTCCTACCAGGATCTCGTTATTTTTCGTGAATCCGACCACAGAAGCAGTGGTCCTGGCTCCCTCTGAATTAGGGATGACAACAGGTTCGCCGCCTTCCATTACGGCCACGACTGAGAATGTCGTTCCTAAGTCAATTCCGATTGCTTTCGACATGGCAAAACCTCCTGAAACATTATCATTACTGGAGATATTTAAGCACAGTTCCCTGATTTGTCAATAAATTTTCATGATTTTTTATCTTTATCAGTCGGGTAATACTATATAATTTTAAATATTCCTGTTTTATTTTATTATTTATTGCTGATTTCTTTGTGCCTTTATATCTTTGTGGCTGAATTCCTTCATAAATATTTTTAAAAAGTACTTTACTTTTCAAAAAAACATGTTATATTATCCGATTGAATTATGGAACCTGACAAGATTATGCCTGTCGTTCAGGCTATTACACAGCCTTAAGCCCTGCTGCTGGTTCCGGGAATACGGGAAAGGCCAGATTTAAGGAAAAAAAATATGGTAAACAGTTCCAAAGAAAACCTGAGAAAAGTCAGTGTTAAAGTGATAGAAAATGCAATTTATGAAGGCATTGTCAATATTACCCATAAATTACCCGAGGATATCAAGAAAGCATTAAAGGACAGTTATTCCACGGAGACCGATTCTACGGGGAAATATATAATTAACCAGCTTATCAAGAATTATGAGATCGCGGCCAAGGAGAGGGTCCCGCTCTGCCAGGATACAGGATCCATAACGATCTTTATCGAGATCGGGCAGGATGTTTATCTTTCCGACGGTTATATCCTTTCCGCTGTCAATAAAGCTGTTTCCTGGGCCACAGCCGATAAATATCTGAGGTGTTCCGTGGTGGATGATCCCATTACCCGGAAGAATAATAATGATAATACACCTGCTGTTATTTATACGGAATACGCACGCGGGGACAGGGTAAAATTATATATCATGGCCAAGGGCGGCGGCAGCGAGAACGCCTCCACGTCAGCCATGCTTCCGCTGAAATACGCTGATAAGGATAAGTTAAAAGAATACATCATCAGCTGGGTGAAACAGAACGCGGCCAAATCCTGCCCTCCCCTCGTCGTGGGAATCGGGCTGGGAGGAACATTCGATTATGTCTCGGTACTGGCTAAAAAAGCCTTGCTGCGGAAGATCGATTCCAGGAATAAGAGCAGCTTCTATAATAAATTCGAGAAGGAACTCCTGGCTGACATCAATAAACTGAACATCGGACCTATGGGCCTGGGAGGCAAGACCACGGCCCTGGCTGTATACATCGAGCAGCACCCGACGCATATCACCAGTTTGCCCATTGCCATCAATCTGGATTGTCACTCGCACCGGGTGATCAAGATAGTGATCTGATCAAGGAGTTCGTTGTTCATGGTTTATGGTCCTTAGTTGAAAGATCCAAAGGCCGGGGACTATCAATTAAATAGATAGAGATGGAGAGAACTGATGAAAGAAGTAGCGATCAAGACGCCGTTAACGGATAATATCATACATAACCTTAACATTAAAGAGCTGGCCAAGATCACGGGTGTTGTGTATACCCTGAGGGATGCGTCAGCGGTTAAGCTGAAAGAAGAGCTGAGCCGGAAAAAGAAAGCCGGTTTTAATCTTGATAAGGGAGTGATCTACTTCTGCGGACCTTCACCCACTCAGAAAGGAAAGATCATCGGTTCATGCGGCCCCACCACTTCCAAAAGGTTCGAGGATTATATGGAGATCCTGATGAAGGCTGGTGTCAAGGGTTTTATCGGCAAAGGGCCTGTGAGCGATACGGTCGTAAACATGCTGAAGAAACATAACGGTGTTTATTTCGTTGCTACAGGCGGAGCGGGCGCTTATCTGTCCACGTTCGTCAGGTCCAAAGAGATCATTGCTTATAAAGATCTGGGGCCTGAGGCTGTTCATAAGCTTGAAGTAAAAGATTTTCCCACGATCGTCGCTTCTGCCAAGGGAAAAACACTTTTTAGCTGATACCTGTAAACAGAATACCGGGATCGATAAAGGGCGGTTAGCTCAGCCTGGTTAGAGCGCTTGCTCGACACGCAAGAGGTCACTAGTTCAATTCTAGTACCGCCCAGATTAGCAGGTTAGTAAGCTGGCAGGTTGGTCTTTTGGTAAGTTTGCGGAGCGGTCTGACAGAATAACAGGTTCTCGATGAGAACAAAGATGCCGGCAATTTAAAAGAAACGGATATTTCGAAAATGAAGATGAATGTGATGAGTACGGTCTCCTTTAAACGTGTGCTTGATAACTTATGAAGATATTAATCAAGAACATCAATAAAGAATTCGATTTTTCCGGGCTCTCTCCTGACGCTATCCTGGATCAGGCCGATATCCCGGAAAAACAGAAATTCCTCGCAGCCCGTTTCAACGGGAAACTCACTGACTGGAACCAGGCAGTCGATTCTGACGGGACTCTTGAATTCCTTGATTTTTCCTCTCCCGAAGCGCGTGATATCTTCCGCCACACTTCTTCCCACATCATGGCACAGGCCGTACAGAGGCTTTTTCCCGGAACAAAACTGGGCATCGGTCCTGCCATTGAAGACGGTTTTTATTATGATTTCGATTTTAAAGATCCTGTCCAGGAGAGCGACCTGGGGAAAATCGAAGACGAGATAAAAAAGATCATCAAGGAAGACCTGCCCGTTGTCAGGAGAGTGGTCTCCAAACAGGAAGCCGTTAAGCTTTTTAAAGAAAAGGACGAACCGTATAAAACTGAGCTCATCAGTGAATTGAACGATGCTCAGATCACCGTTTATTCGCAGGGCGAGTTCATCGACCTGTGCAAAGGGCCTCATCTTACGCGTACGGGTAAGGTGAAGGTCGTTAAATTGCTGAGGATGTCCGGGGCTTACTGGCGCGGAAATGAAAAGAACAAAATGCTCCAAAGGATATACGGTGTCTCCTTCGAGACCCGGCAAGAACTGGACGAATACATGAAACGGGTGGAAGAAGCCTTGAAAAGGGATCACACCCGGCTGGGTAAGGAACTGGACCTGTATGTCCTGAACCCGGCTATCGGGAAGGGGTTGCCGCTTTTTACCCCCAAAGGCACGATCATTAAAATGACCTTACAGCGCTGGGTGGAAGATGAAGAAATGAAGAGGGGCTATCAGTTCACATCCACTCCTGTCCTGGCAAAGACGGAATTATACAAGATATCCGGGCATATCGACCATTACCGCGATAAAATGTTCATCTTCAAAACAGACGAGAATGAGGAACTGGCTCTGCGGCCTATGACTTGCCCTTACCATTTTATGATCTATAAGAGCAAACTCCGGAGCTACCGGGAACTGCCTATCCGGTACGCGGAAACGTCGGTACTGTTCCGCAAGGAACTTTCCGGCGAACTGCACGGCTTGATCAGGATCTGGCAGTTCACCCTGGCGGACGCTCATATTATCTGCATGCCGGAACAGTTGGAAGCAGAATTCGAGAACGCGTTGCACTTGGTCCAGTA
>JAQTRT010000008.1 GCA_028711675.1 bacterium
AGCGTCTTTATCTCCTGATCATCTTTGATACCCGGGTCCAGGGTGATGGTCCGGAACGATCTTTCTATCCCGTTCTTCTTCTTCGCCATCCGGAGCACGCCCATATACTGGCCTTTATCACCTGCCTGCACGATCCATGTCTTTCCGGACCGTACCGGCTCTTTCAGAAGGTCCTGCGAATGACTCCCGATGATAACGTCTATATTGCTGAATTGTCCGGCTATCCTCTTATCTTCGTTCAGGCCTGAATGAGAGAGGAGAATGACCATATCGGACCGCGCCCTGAACTTTTTCAGAAGGGCCTTTAATTCCCCGTCATATTCCGTCCACCGGATACTTGATGAACGGAGGCTCGGGACCGTATCCCGGCCTATAAGGCCGATGAACAGCAGTTTCATTCCCGCCCTTTCCATAAAACAATAAGGCCGGAACAGGGCTTCTTTTTTATTGGTTATAAAAAGATTACAGGCTAAAAAATCCAATTCTTTCCCCTGCTTCCTCAGAAAGGCGGGGTCATAAACCAGTTCCTGGTCCCCGGGCACGATCAAATCGTACCGCATCAGCTGCAGGGCCTGGAGCACATATTTGTCCTGTATCGGCTCCTCAATGATCCCGGTTTCATCCCCGGTGCTGACAAGGAGCACGTTCCCGTGGGTCCGGCGGAACTCCCGTATATAAGAAGCCCGGCGGGTCATCCCGCCGTTGGGATGGGTGGGACAGTTACACGAGGAGAGATTACCGTTGCCGTTATGCGAAAATAAAAGATACAGCGATTGGTCCGTTTCAGCCAAAGAAGATCCGGATATCAGGATTAGGAAAAACAGGAATATGCTTTTTTTCATAATGATAGATAGAATAACAGGGAACCAATGGCTATAAAGAACAAGGTAGTCAATAATTTTATAATAGCAACTTTTTTTTCCAAAAATCGGGCCATTCTTTTGGAGGAAACGCCCCTATAGAACAGAATAAAAATAACGGCCAGGGGAAGGATAAAAAGAAGATTGTACAGGGAAAGATAAACATACCCCACGGCTGAAGAGGAACGGGTCAGATAAATGATAGTTGGGAGATAGACCTGGCCCGTACAGGCCAATTCAAAAAAAGAGACCAGAACACCCAGTATAAAAGATGAAACCATGATCATCCCTTTTCCTGTCCTGGCCCGTATCGCGCCATGGATCCTTGACTTCAGGTCCAGTGACAGCTGCAGTTTCATCTCTTTCAACCGGCCTTTCCGGGCTTTCCGGTAATCCAGGAAGGAAAAATACGCCAGGATAAAGCAAAAAAAAGCGATCAATCCGTTGATGATCCGTGAGACCGGATAAAAGAACGGAAGGCTCCTGATCCCTGTCAGGAATCCCAGTCCGATGGAGAAATAGGTCAAATAAACGCCGAGGATATAAAACAAGCCCGTGAAAAAAATCAGGGACCGCTTTTTTTTCAAGTAAGAAAGATAGGAAAGCAGAAAGATAATAGTAGCAAATGCGCAGGGATTGATCCCGTCCGTCAGCCCGGCCCAGAACACAGGCCAGAAAGAAAGCAAGGACGTGAAGACCCCTCTTCCCTTCCTCCCGTTCATCAGGGATAAAAACCCGAAGCCCTCCTTTTCCCTGATCAAGCCGGGGAACCTCAGCCGTATGGCGCTGAGGCCGGCCAGATAATTGGTCCCTGCAATAAGGACAGGGATATCTCTGACCTCTTTTTTATGGAACCGGTCCTGATAAGCCATCAGGAGTTCGAACTCCTCTTTTTTCCCGATATCATGGGGGATGACCCGGATATCCCTGTAGTATCTCCTGGCCTGGGCAGGGAAAAAACCGGAAAGAAGCTCCGCGCATTTCCTGCAGGAAGGGGAATAGAAATAATGGACCGCTGTGCCTGATGCCGGAGCAGTTCGCGGGGTCCGGCGGTGTCCGGTCATCCCCTTATCTCTTTCCGGAATTGCATGCTTGTTCCGGACAACGGCCTGTACCATGATGGGAACAGACGCGTAACGGGGGTCATTTGTGATCAGATAAAATTTTTTTCCGGTCTTCCCGCTTTCGTCCCGGGTCTCCAGCCTGATCTTGATCCTGATCTTCTCCCGGGGCAGGAGTCTGTTCTGTACCGGAAACACGGATAAACAATCACAGGTGGATTGGACGCTGACCTCCAGAGAAACGGTTCCCGCATTTCTCATGACCAGGGAACTGTCCGTAATAACGGTTTGACCGGGAAGAGTGCCCAGATCGATCTTTGTCTTATTCAGTTTCAGGATTGGTTGAACAAAGGCTGTTCCGGGGATGAAGCAGAAGAGAAAAAAAATAATTATTCTTGTTCTATTCATTGGAATGGGGTCCGTGGATTACGGCTGCCCCCGGTCTGACAATCAGTCCCTTTATATGAAAAATCCCGGTAAATGCCGTACCCGTTCCACGCGGAACAGGAGCATTTACCGGGACATTGTTTTTCCGGTCCGGCCTTATTGTGCAGACTGAGGATTCTTGTTCAGCATTCCGCCCGGCGCCGGGGTACCCGGCAGCTGAGGCATGCCTTTCTGTAAATTCTTCAGAACATTGGTCTCGTTATAGATAGGCCTGATCACGCTTTCGTCCTCTTCGACCCGGTACAGGTTCCTTAGTTTATCCAGGATCTCCGTGATCTTTTTATCGTATTTCTGCATCATAAGCTGGTATTTGATGCTCCGTTTCGCGTATTCCGGGTCCACGTTCCTGAACTTGTCCTGGTTCTTCGCATAAAACTCATTCATCTCCAGGTCGCTCACCTGGATATCATTGGCCAGGTACTGTTCGATGTAAGCGTTAAGGATGATCTGCTGTGTATATAATTTAATAAGGTTCTTCACCTCGTCTTTCTTGTCGATGTTCATCTTCTTCGCTTCTTTCAGGATCAATTTTTCGTTGATCATGTCTTTAAGGACCAGTTTCCGTTCTTCCATACTGTTCCGGGCCTGGGGGATCAGTTCAGGCTGCTGGAAATATTTCGATTTTAAATAATATTCGAACCTCAGGTTGAACTCATCCAGGCTGATGCTGTCGCCTTCGACGACAGCCACGTACTGTTTTTTCTTTCCGCATGCCCCAGAAAAGAGCAGGGCCGCAACAAAGAAAAGAAGGATAAAATATCGTGAATTTCTCATGTTACCTCTCCTTTAAAAAAATATTAAGAGAGAATATATCTTTTAAATTAATAAAATCAAATTTTTTTTTAAATTCTCCATAAAATTCTCCTTTTCGATATGTAAAACAAGGGTATTCCCCCTGATTTGATATATTTCCAGCCTGTTCTTTATCCTCTCCTTCAGGCCCTGATCCATGGCCTGGAACTCCAGGTCCAGGACGATCTCGTACTTCTTCTTTTCAGTCTGCTTCACGCTCTTCACTTTTAATTTCTTCAAAGCGATCTTGATCTCCTGAAGAAGCAGGATATCCGTGATAGACCGGATAAGCCTTTCACCGAACCTGTCCTTCAGTTCCCGGACAAGCTCTTCCAATTCAAAAAAATCCCTGCATTTGTTCAGTTCCTTATAGATCTCAATCTTGTTCTTTTCCTCCACGGTATTGTCAGGGATGAACGCTTCATATTCAAAATCCAGAAGTGGATCGATCTCCTCCTGTACGGGTTCGCCCTTCATCTGCCTGATCATCCGGCTCAGTATCTTGCCGTACAGTTCAAGGCCCACGGCCAGGATATTTCCGTGCTGCTGAGGCCCGAAAATATTACCGGCACCCCTGATCTCCAGGTCCCTCAAGGCGATCTGGTAGCCCGCGCCCAAGTCAGAATATTCGTAGATGGTAAGCAGCCGTTTTTCGGCTTTTTCCGTGATAGCCTTATCCCCGGGATACATAAGATAAGCATAAGCCTTGCTGGTGCTGCGCCCTACCCGGCCTCTGAGCTGGTACAGTTGGGATAATCCAAAGGCATCGGCACGGTTAATGATAATGGTATTCACATTGGGCATATCGATCCCCGATTCAATGATGGTGGTAGTGACTAGGACGTCGAACTGTTTATCAATGAACTCCAGCATGGTCATTTCAAGGGTTTCATTTTCCATCTTGCCGTGGATGAACCGGACCCGGGCTTCGGGCACGGTCTTCTTGATGAACTGCGCCATAGCGTCAATGGTATTGATCCGGTTATGGATGAAAAAGACCTGGCCGCCCCTGTCCAGTTCGGACAGAACAGCGTTCCGGATCATCTCTTCGGAAAACTTTTCCACCCGTGTTTCAATGGAGGTCCGGCCTTCCGGGGGTGTATCCAGGATACTGATGTCACGGATCCCGCTCAGGGACATGTACAGCGTACGCGGGATGGGCGTGGCGCTCATGGTGAGGACATCCACGATGGATTTTATGATCTTTAATTTTTCCTTATGGATAACGCCGAACCTTTGTTCCTCATCAATGATGACCAGGCCGATATCCCTGAATCTCACGTCCGGGGAGATCAAACGGTGTGTCCCGATAATGATATCCACCTTTCCGCTGTTCACTTCTTTGATGATCCTGGTCTGCTCCATCCTGCTCTTGAACCGGCTGAGCATCTCAATCCGGACCGGATAACTCTTCATACGCTCCTTAAAGGTCTGGAAATGCTGTTCCGCCAGAATGGTGGTGGGGACCAGGACAGCCACCTGCTTGGCGTTCATGACAGCCTTGAACGCGGCACGGATGGCTACTTCTGTCTTGCCGTACCCCACGTCTCCGCAGAGGAGCCGGTCCATGGGCTTATCCTTCTCCATATCCTTTTTGATCTCTTCCGCGGACTTCAACTGGTCCCGTGTCTCGATGTACGGGAACGTGTTCTCGAACTCTTTCTGCCATTCGGTATCAGGACCGAAAGCATACCCTTTTATCCTGTCCCTGACGGCATAGGTCTTGATAAGGTCCCTGGTGATCTCAATGATGGAACGTTCCACCTTTTTTTTGGTCCGGGAAAATTCTTCCGACCCGAGCTTGTTCAGCGCCGGCGGCTCGTCATCATCCCCGATATATTTATGGAGCATGTTGATCTTTTCCAGGGGCAGATACAGGTTCATTCCGTGACTGTATTCAATGATGAAGTAATCCCTGACACTTCCGTCCATCTCGATCCGTTTTATTCCCCTGTAGATCCCGATCCCGTTCTCCAGATGCACCACATAATCCCCGGGTTCGATATCAAAGACGGACTCCAGTTCCTGGGTAAGGATCCGGCTCTTGTAGGAACGCGCAGGCGCAGAAGGAAGCTTGTTATAAAACTCGAAATCCTGAAGAAAGATCTCTTTCTGCAGGCTGTCCTCAAATCCCTTCCGGATACCGCCTTTACGGAAATGAACGGAAGTGATGCTGCGCTTTTGGCATTCCTCCTGCAGGTGGAGAAGCTGTTCCCGGGATTCGGCCAAAAAATTAACGGTATAACCGGCACGGGAATCGAGATAAGCCTTCAGCTTCTCCCAGTTGCTGAAAAACTCCGGGATGGAATGGACGGGTATATGAACTTCATTCTCCCTGTTAAAAGGGATCACGGAATGAAAGACCAGGTCATGCTCCCATAGCCTGTCCGTCAGCTTGTTCAGGTTCAGGAGATGTTTTTCCGGGTCCGGAAGATAATGGTCCGGACTTATCTTTTTCCTGTAGAACTCGCTGTATTCCGTGAAAAGCCTTTTGTATTCATTGAAAAGCACGGACTGGGCAGGAAGAAAAAGGATAGTGCTCCCGGGAGAGAAGAAATCCGTAAGGAGAGAATCCTGCTGATCGAACAAAGGGGCATAATTATGGATTTCATGAAAGAAGATCCTGTTCTCCACTTTTTCCCTTACTGCGGCAAAGGCCTGCTCTTTAAAAACAACACGGGACCAGAGTTTCTCCGGGTCTTGGGATTGTTCCTGGTTCCTTGTCTTTTCACTATCCAGGTTTGCCAGGAAATCCCTTATCCGGTCCTCCTGGAACAGGACTTCCCTGGCCGGGATGATGTCCGCTGAGACAGTCTCCTGAAAGGACCTCTGGGTATCTGTCTTGAAGAAGCGTATCTTCTCGACCACATCGTCAAAAAGCTCGATGCGGAACGGGTCCTCCTGGGCCGGGGAAAAGATGTCTATGATCTCGCCTTTGATATTAAAATCACCGGGAAGCAGCACCTTATAATTCCTTTCATAGCCCAGTTCTGCAAGTCTCTGCTCCAATCCGTTATAATCGATGGAAGCGCCGGGTTTCAGGGAAAGGGTATTCTGCCGGAACATGTCCGTCCCCATGCTTTTTAAAAACAGGTTTGTGAGCGTAGAGATAAAAACGAATTTTCCCGGCTGGCCGGTCTGGTAGAGTATTTTAAGCCGGGATATGACGTTCTGGTCCAGGGGCAGTTTGTTGTCATAAGGTCCTGTACCCAATTCAGGATAGAACAAGACCTTGTTCTGGTTCAGGAAAAACCTTAGGTCATCATGGAAATCCTGCGCTTTTTTCTCATCTTCCAGGAAGATGACAAGGTTTTTATCCTGTTCACGAAAGGTCTGCGAAACAAAGTAAGCCAGGGACGAGCCCCATAATCCTGATAAATAAGCCTGCTTCTGTTCATGAATTAATTTTATGATAGGTTTGATCATGTCATTTTACATATATCAGGATGTAAAGAACAATTTATTGACAGGAATTATAAAGTCAAATCCGGGTAAGAATTATCATAAAGATCACTCCCCCTTCAATTTCACTGATGATATTTTATTTTTCCTGATCCTGTCTTTCGACGGGTCTAAAGACCCGTCGCTACATTATTGTTGATCCCTTTCCTTTTTTCGTGCCTTTGTGTCATCGTGGCCATCCTATCAAAATTCCCTTCTTATGGAGAAATAATGGTAAGCGCCTACCACAGCCTTGGGCACAATGGCGTAATAAAGGTTCAAACGGGTAAGATCAAGTTCCACGCCCAGATTAAGATTGTTCTGCAGAATGTTCTGTTTGTCAAATTTAATGCCGGTCAGGAAGAACATTTTCCTGAAGATCTCGATCCTGTTCCCCCAGTGAAGCATCCATTTTTCTTCCAGGTGGCAGTTCAGTTCCGTCTCGATCCCGGCCAGGCAATAGCCCAGCCCCAGGTTCAGCTTCAGGGAAGCTGTATCAGCGAACGAATTAAGGAACCCCAGGTCGCGGAGGGAAACGGAAAAGGCGAAACCGCGGTAATCGGGATAATACGCCAGGCCCGCATCGAACAGAATACCCGTATAGCTGTAATCAAGATGATTGAGGAGAAAGCTCACCCGGCCGCCCAGAAGAATATTATCGTCCCGGAAAGAGATCCTGGTGCCTGAGGAGATCCCCGCGTCCAGGAACCAGATGTTCAGTCCTTCGCCTTGCTGGACCGAATACTCGTTGGCGCCGAGGGTAAACCGGGGGACCGTACCGTAATTCAGGTAAGAAATGTCCAGACAGAACGGGGTCTGTCCCCGGGTCTTCCAGGCATAGGTAAGAGCGGCCCGCTGGATATCGTCGATAAAGTACATATAACTGACAACAGCCTCAGGCCTGAACAGAAAGACCAGGTTGGCCGGATTGTTATAAACCGCACAGCTGTTCCTGATAATAGTATCTCCTGCGCCGTTCAGGGAAGTTGATAAAGCATCAGGATTCAAATCAAGCTGCAGGTTGGAAAAAAGAGGCGCAGGGAGAAAGCACAGGATAAGAAGGAACGTTTTTTTCATGGCAGTATGACCACCTTGAATTTATGGGTCGATTGGCTGTTCTTCACGATCCCTATCAGGGTCTCGCTTCCCAGGTTCTTCTCCTGGAACACTTTCCTCGGGCACAAAACAACATTATAATCGTATCTCTCAGCCTGCTCCGATCCCCAGATGAAGTTCCCGGTTATGTCATAAAGGTAAACGATCGTATCATCCGGGAATCCTTTGACCCGGTTATCTTCATACACGGCAAACCTCATCTCGCTGTCCCTGTAAAGATAAAAGGGACTGGGGTAACTGATGGATTTTTTGATATTCTCGCTGACAGGCACATCGAATCCGGAAGAGGTCGTTTCAGGAGGCTGCGGCTGGCTGGGGGTCGGCGTTGATGCCCTGTAACAATAATGGGAAACGCAGTTGGAAACGCCGTTGGAATTCGTGATCCAGAGCGTCACAAGATTGGTCCCGAGCGTGGCATAGGTATTGGTCACGCGCGCCAGGCCTGTGCTGAATCCCCGGTCTATCACGCTGTCGCCGTCAAGGTCCCAGGCATACCAGAGCGTATACCCCTGAGGATCCGAGGACGCGGTGGCATCGAACACCTTTGTGTAGGAGGTCACGTCAATGATGGAGAAGCGGGGTATAGGATCCCTGTTGGTGGAGCGGCTCACGCAGACCTCAAGAGGCGGTACAGCCAGGGAATAGGTAAGCACTGCGTTCTTATAGAAATTCACGGTCATGGATGTGTTGTTGGGATTGAATGCCGCGTAGATCACATCAGGCTTGCCGCCAATGCCGGCATTCGTAAAAACAGAATAGGAAGAAGAATCCGCGTAATAATCAATACAGACTTTTCCTAATCCCTTCATGTTGCAGAGAAAGGAATAGATATCAGCCACGGAATTACCTCCTGCCTTGTCGTTGTCCAGGCCCGTCATATCGCTCCAGGGAGAGTGGTTGGTGAACTTGCCAAGCGCGCTGTCCGGGTCGAACAAGGACTGGTATTTCCAGACCACGTCATACCATTCATCCTCGGTGCCTCCGTGTTCCGTGATCATTTCATTGTAACTGTTCCTGGCATAAGAGGGCTGATAATTCAAATACATGGATGCGGGATTGACCGGCAGCCATTCTATACCGTGGATGGCTATGGTATCTCCGGAGAACCAGAGGTTCTTATCGATCTTTCCGCCCCAAACAAGGGAAGTCATCAGGTTCTGGGCAGAATAAGAAGGATGGAAATTCGATTTATCCTTATCGAACCAGTACTCGTCAATGGCTGAATTCTCGAGCACATACCCGAAAACACCAAGGTCGCGGTACGTGTTCTGGTGCGTGATGAGGCCCCAGAGATAGACCCCGGCCCAGAAATTCATGGCCTCGGAACTCGATTCCTGGTTATTGCCGTCATCGAACTGGGCATAGCCTGAAGCCCAGGAATGGCCTTCATAGATATCAAGGTAATTGAGGAACGCGTACATGGTATCAGCACGGTCAGGGCTGTTCACGTTGCGGATCAGGTGCTCGACCATCCAGCCGTAATCCGTGATAAAAGCGGGATCAAAAATGGAAAGGAGCGCGGAGCTGTAGATAAAATAACCGTGGTGAAAATGATGGTCATTCAGCTGTTCCGTACCGTACGCGTAAGGAGTGCCCACCATGGTCCCCCAGTTGGCGAAATAACAGTAAAGAAGAGGCGGCGCTCCTCCGTCCGTAAACCAGTTGGCCAGCTCGTTATTTAATGCTTTCTTGAAAAAATTCCTGGAATTCGTATCACCGATGGAATCGGCAATGGGAATGATATTGGCGCACCGGGCCAGGGATTTACCGGCAAAATACGTGTCCCCCACATAGAACGGATTCGGCAGGTTGTTGTTCACCACGTTGGAGAAATAGCTCACGTAGCTTTGGAGCCTGGACCTCCTGTAGCAGGACGTGAACGGTTCAGGTAAAAAAGGAAGTATGCCGTGGAACTTCTGGGTCGTGGAAAAGACCTTGCCGGAAAAGAGCTTCAGGTTCCCTCTGATGGTAGGATACTGGATAGATAAAAGGCTTGCCGAAGAATGTTTCCAGTGATGCGGGAAAAGGCAAATAAGCGGATTATCGCTGAATCCCGGACGCTTGAGCTCTGTGTCCATGGTATAGGTAATGGCCATCTCGGAAGAGGCTTCGGTATAAGTCCAGTTCACTCTGGTATTGGTCACAAAGGCATAAGCAGCCTGGTAATAAGTATTAAGATCTTCCGGGGCTATGAGCACGGCAACGGCAAAATAATTGCCGTAATTGGTGATGGAAATCCTGTTAACGCTGGACATCCTGAATATCGTATTGGACCCTGCGAACACGGCATAATACCTGGTGCCTGACGTAAAAGCCAGGTAATCGTTGGTCACAGGCCGTGACGTGGAAAGCCCTGCATTGGTAAGGGATACCGTAAATGTCTTGCTGATGTTGGCGGAAAAATAAAAATCTTCTCTGGGTGTGTTCCTGGTCTGGACATAGAAGAAAGGCGACCCTTTGACCAGTGTGAACAGGTTCGTTTTTATCGTGCTGTCATCGACCTCCACACGTACGGTCCAGTCCGAGTACCCGTCAACCCTGGCCTTGACATTGGCCTGGTTCCAGCCCGATGCTTTCACATAAAGCCCCGGCGTGAACGGCGTAGTGATCACATAATCACGGTAGCCTGCATTGTAAAAAGTGCCTGAGCCGGGATACTGCACGGCCAGGCCGCACTGGTCTGCGCTGGTCCTGGTGAACTGATAAACCAGAGGCAAGGCTGCCAGATAATTACCAAGCCCGTTGTTCTTGTTCGTCAGGATGGAAGTCCACCAGTCGGCAAAAGGGAACGGCGCAGAAAGGTTCCCCGTATAATACTTCGGGGCGCCCACGGATATTATCGGTGTTCCGCCGGGGCCGGTATGATAGCTGCCCGCAGCGTACAGACCGCCGGTCCGGATCGTGCACAAACCCGTGATGAATATAATACTTATCCGGAATATTTTATTATTCTTCATCAGATCAATCATGGCTCTTTTTTCCGTCAGTGCTCGTTCGTTTTAGGCGTATTCTCCTCTTTTAAAAAATCATCAAGCGGATCCGGATCTATGGCCTCTGCGGGAATCGGGATCACGGCTTTTTTCACAGGTTCAAGCATCTTATCCGGCTCCATCCCCCGCTTTACTTCCTTTATCCCGGTCTGCTGACCCAGGCTGATATTGTATTTCAAAGAGACCACTTCACCGGACAGGACCTTCCTCTTGCCGAAATACACGGCCAGGCTGTTCATCTTTTTATTGGTCTCTTTCCTGCTTTTCCAGAAACTGGATTTAAATGCCTGGTAATCGCCTGGTTTGAACAGGATCCCGGCCTGGGGCGGGATCTCCAGCATCACGGAACGCTCCTTCCATCCCAGAGCCAGTTCAAAGGAATTGGAGGTAAAAGAAAAATTTTTTACGGGCTGTGCTATATCAAGGACTGCGCAGCATCCGATGGTACGTGCCTGATTGTTCCTGTTCCTGATCCTGTATTCCACGGTCAGGGAATCTTGCTGCAGATCCATGATCTGATTGATGTACAGGCCTTCCAGCCGGAAGAACGTATTGACGCCTGATCCTGTTAAGGCATCATTATCCCGTCCCGCATCCCGATACAGGAAATAGTCCTTATTGCCGATGGTGATCAGGACGAACGAGGAAGGAGGATAACCGATGGACAGGAACGGCTTGTCCCGGACAGAAAGATAATAGCCGGACGTGACCTTATCCAGCTTCAGTTCAAAAAGGCCGTTCCCCCATTTCTGATAGTTTCCTCCCGTGCACAGAGAGACCGCACACAGAAGGATCACGATACTGAATATAAAACAGCCGGTTAAACGCATATAGTATATAATATAACGGGAAAAAGTTGATTGTCAATGAAAACGATTGAATGCATAAAAATAGATATTACAGATCATTATTATAAAAACAAACACAACAAATGACACGATCATGAAACGATTAATAAAAGTATGGCCTTCCTTCATGCAATGTATTAAATATAAATTAATGGAAATCCATTTTAAAACTTATATATCTGAAGAATTAAAATAGTAAAAGGACGGAGATCATGAAAAAGATCCTGATGTCGTTTATTTTGTGTGCTCTTGTTTTTCAGTCTGTATTTCTTACGGCCGGAAATAAAGTGAAGATCGTAAAACAGGAAAACCGGTACAAACTCTTGGTCAATGACAAAGAAACCTTCATTTACGGCGCAGGGTGCGGCCTGGGGACAGGCCGGGAGAAGGAAGATTATCTGCTCATGGCTAAAGAGATGGGCGCGAACTGCGTCAGGACCTGGGGCATTGACCAGGGCACCCGGGAATACCTGGACCGGGCCCGGGAGCTCGGGCTCTGGGTCAGCGCAGGCCTCTGGCTCAACCCTGTTTATGAGAACAAGAAATGCAGTTATATCACGGACACGGAGTACAGGACCAATGTCAGGAAAGAGGTCCTTGATTATATCAGACAATACAAGGACCACCCGGCCATTCTTTTCTGGAACGTGGGCAATGAGGTCTTTGCCTTTACCAGGGATGTACCGGAAAAAGAGGCGTTCGCCGTGTTCCTCAACGGCTTGATCAAAGATATCAAAAAAATAGACCAGGGCCATCCTGTGTTATACACATCAGCCGGGACAGCCGGACTGGACTATATCATCCGTTCTGTACCTGAACTGGATATCTTCGGCATGAACCTGTACGGCGGCATCTCGCACTCCTTTTACCAGTGTAAAAAAAAGAACCTGAACAGACCCGTCCTCATCACGGAATTCGGCATTACTTTTACCTGGGACTGCATGAAGGACATCAATCAGCTGGCCGTGGAACCGCCTGACCAGGCCAAGGCTGCCCTGTTCAGGAATCGGTACAGAGAGATCATCCGGTACAAGGA
The DNA here is from genome assembly GCA_028711675.1 of bacterium. Lineage (GTDB taxonomy): Bacteria > Spirochaetota > JAHITG01 > JAHITG01 > JAHITG01 > JAQTRT01. The sequence continues at coordinate 12,592 of JAQTRT010000008.1, forward strand.
TGACTGTATCGGTGTATTTGCCTTTCATCTGGGTGAAACAACCCAGGACTCCCTTACCTGGTGGAATTTTAATTTTAAAAAATACAGGCTGGCCGGCTGGTATGAGCTCAGAAAACTATACACAGGCCAAAAAAATATTTCCCTGCCTGTGATAAAAACCCTGAAAGTTTCCAAGCAGAAAAACCTTTTACCCGGGGAATGGATCGACGCCTCAGTGGAACTGGACAACACGAACCCGGATCAGTTCCAGTACCAATACTTCTGTTCCACTACCAGGATGAACATTTATCAGTATTATGTCAATACAAATATCGGAATAAACGTGAAGGGATCAGGGAAGAAGGTCAGGATACAGGTCCCGGAAAAAGCCGGCTTGTACAGGCTCCATGTCCTGGTACATGACCAGAATACTAACGGAGCTGTCCAGAATGTATCCTTAAAAGTGAAAAAAAAATAAATCCAATCCTGCTCAATCAGCGAAGATATAAACGGATTCGGGATAATACCTCACGCGGCCGCCTTTAAAGCACCACATGAGATGGGAATAAAGCAGCTTGTTCTTGGCCTTCAGGCTCATCTTTTCCTTTAAGATGATCAGGTTGATATCCACGCGGAGCGGACGGCAGGGGATCAGATGCCTCGTGCTCTTGCGCGGAAAGATCTTGCCTGTCAGCGTCCTGTGGATGATATCCTCTTTGGTGAAGACCGGCCGGTACAGGATCGCGTCGCCTTTTAATGTAAGAAAATTGGAATCCGAGGTCACTTCCGGCACATACTGGGTCCGGATGTTCCTGTTGTCAAAATAATTCTCAACCCTCTGGACAGCCGAGATCACCACGTCCAGATATTTATTATGGGGAATACGGTCAAGCTTGTTATCACGCAGGATTACCGCATACTGGTTTTTCTTCCGGTCCCTCAGCCCGAACAGGACTTTCCTCTCCTGCACCAGCTTCTGAAGGCGGACCCTCTGGCTCTCTTTCCTGATGATATAATTCCTGGAAAAAAGGCTCTTCAGCACCTCAGGCACATTGAAACTGCCGAAGACAATGGCATCCCACCCGCACAGTTTGATCTCCTCGTTAAAGTAATCCACTTCATACACCATGATATCCTGGTACCCTAAATGCCGGAGCGCCTCCACCCTGTGCATGCCGTCCAGAACGATATATTTATCCCTGGCCTTGTGGACCACGATGGGGTTCTTCTGGATACCCGCCTCCTCCATATACGTTCCCAGGTTATGGACCCAGCGGCCTACGACACGTTCATGCACAAGTATGTTCTTCAGCGGGATGATCCTGATCTTCCTGATGATCTCTTCCATATATTGACCTGTTCCTCTCTTATAATTAAAATATCGGCCCGATTCCCCTGAAATCTTAAAAATAATTTGCCTTTATATTTAAAACCGATAATAATTCCTTAATGAAAAACAAAACACAAAAAAGGATCGGCCTGCTCACATCAGGCGGTGATTCAAGCGGGATGAACGCCTGCATCCGGGCTGTTGTCCGTACAGCTGTTTTTCAGGGTCACAGGATCTACGGTATCTATAAAGGTTATCAAGGCCTTCTGGATAACCTGATAAAGGAAATGAGCCCCCGGAACGTGGGCGGCATCATCAATACAGGCGGTACCATTCTCCAGACCTCACGCTGCAAGGAATTCTTCACCGCCAGCGGCAGGAAAAGAGCTTTTGAGAACATGAAGCAGCACGGGATCAATGCCCTGATCGTGATCGGCGGTGACGGGTCCTTCCACGGACTGCATAAGATGATAAAAGAGTTCAGGATCCAGGGCATCGGCCTGCCGGGGACCATCGATAATGATTTGTACGGTACGGATTTCACCATTGGCTTTGATACAGCTATCAACACGGCCATGGAAGCCATCGACAAGATCAGGGATACGGCCACGTCCCATTCCCGGCTCTTCATCGTCGAGGTCATGGGCAGGGACAGCGGATATCTGGCCCAGTATTGCGGCATCGCCGGCGGCGCAGAAGATATCCTGATCCCTGAAAAGAAGGATGACATCAGAAAGATAGCGCAGAAACTTGAAGCGGGATTTCATAAAGGGAAAAAGAGCAGCATCCTTGTTGTATCCGAAGGGGATGAGACAGGTAATGCTTTTGAGATCAAGGAACAGATCCGGAAACTGGTTGACTGGGAGATCCGTGTCTCCATCCTGGGCCACATACAACGCGGCGGTTCGCCTTCTGCCGTGGACCGGTTCCTGGCCACGAGAATGGGCTTTGAATCCGTTATAGCCGTCAATGAAGGCCGGACCGATAAGATGGTCGGCATCGTAAATAATCAGATCAAACTGACTCCGCTGGAGCAGACCTGGACCAGGAAGAAAAAGATCGACCTGGCCTTTTATAAGATGATCGATGCGCTTTCGATCTGATGGGGAAAACCGGAAACATCACGAAGGAAGGAAACTTATGCTCGGGCAATTTGTCCATTATCTGAAGAACTTTCATCTGTCCGGCGAGCTCATCACCCTGCTGGTGAGCATGATGCCCATCTTTGAGCTGAGAGGCGGTATCCCCCTGGGTGTCTTACAGTTCAAGATACCTTTGATGAAAGCTTTCCTTATCTCATTCCTGGGCAATATCCTTCCCATCCTCCCTATCATGTATTTCCTCGATCCTATCCGTAAACTTTTATCCAGGATCCCTCTTTTTAAAAAATTCTTTGGCTGGCTGTACGCACGCGCCTATAAAAAAGGCGAAGAGGTCATGAAATACGGCGCCATCGGCCTGGCTATCTTTGTGGCCATTCCCCTGCCCATAACAGGAGCCTGGACCGGCGCTTTGATCGCCCTTATTTTCAGCGTGAAACGGAGATACGCTTTCCCGTCGATCATCCTGGGAGTATTGGGGGCCGGCATCATCGTCTCTGCTTTCACCGCTCTCTTTAACCGGTTCCTTTGATCCAAAAAGACCCTGCTTTGATTTCCTTAATTTGACTTGAAAACGGTTTTAATCCTGTTATTATTAACCATGCAAAAAAGTTTTTACGGTCTGGTTAAAATAGTGGAACGTCTGCGCGGCAGGAACGGATGTTCCTGGGACAGGAAACAAACCCTGAAAAGCATACGGGAGAATATCATTGAAGAAGCATACGAAACTGTTGACGCCATCAACAGGAACGACTACCACGAGCTGAGGACAGAGGCCGGCGATCTTTTACTTCAAGCTGTCTTTATCTCCCAGCTGGCCGGGGAAAAAGGGAAATTCACGATCAAGGACGTATTGGACAGCCTGGCGGCAAAGCTCATCCGCCGTCACCCCCATATTTTCAACAATGTCAAGGTGAAGAACGACAAGGAACTGCTGCGCAACTGGGAGAACATCAAGCAGGCTGAAAAAAGCCGAAAATCCAGAAAAGACATATTCAGTAATGTGCCGGATATTCTGCCTGCCCTGTTAAAGGCAAAAAAAGTACAGAGCAAACTGGAACGCCTCGGCGCGATCCTCGATACGCCCGCTGTTTCCCTGCGTAAGATCTCCCAAAGTCTGAAAAAAATGCGCACTGCCGTTATTCATAAAAAAAAGAACACGGTCAAACAGGAACTGGCTGAGACCCTTTTCAGCCTTATCCATATCGCCCGGTCCTTTGACATCAATGCTGAGGAAGCGTTGAACAAAAGGACCAGGATGTTCACCCGGCAGCCTTATTCCCGTCATTTCCGAACGTAATCCCGGGCAAGAACAAGGAGGAGGTTATGAGCATCAATATCCGCGAACCCGTGGTCAAAGGGATGTTCTATCCTGCTGCCAAGGACCCGCTCCAGAAGATGATATCCACTTTCCTGGTCCAGGCCGATCCTCCGGTCAATGAAAAGAAGAGCCTTCTGGGACTGATCGTACCTCACGCGGGATATGTATATTCCGGACCGTGCGCTGCTTATTCCTACAAACTTCTTAAATCCGTGTCTGTGGATACCGTGATCCTTCTCGGGCCTTCGCATTACACCATGCTGGAAGGATCTGCCCTGTGGCCGGACGGGATTTACCGGACCCCTCTGGGCGATGTGGCCATCGATGAAGAAACATGCCAGTATCTGCTGAAGAACCATAAGGTCATCGAGGATTATAAGATCGCCCATATCCAGGAGCATTCCCTTGAGGTCCAGCTCCCCTTTTTACAGTATGTGCTGAAGAATAAATTCCAGCTTGTTCCCATCGTTGTCGGGAACCCGAACTATGATTACACGACACGGCTGGCCCGGGCACTCCATGATGTCATGGAGAAAAGGCCGAAACATTACCTGATCCTGGCCAGTTCAGACCTCTCCCATTATCATTCCGATGACGTGGCTAAAAGAATGGACAGACTCGTCATAGACCTGATCCACAGGAACCTGCCTGAGGAACTGGCCCGGCTCATTGAAAGCGGCAAAGGCGAAGCCTGCGGTATCGGCCCCATTCTCACGCTCCTCTCCCTGTCCAAGAGCTATGCTCATCCCCATGCCGAGATATTGAACGTGACCAATTCAGGAGAAACATCAGGGGACAAGACCAGGGTCGTGGGTTATATGTCAGCCGCGGTTTATGTTTAAACCTTTTTTATATCCTTGACAATCCTTTTAATTTCAATATTATTATTCCAAATGAAAAAAGTTTTGATCACCGGCGCAACCGGCTTTATCGGCAGCAACCTGGCAAAAAAGCTGCTCTCCCTTCATTCTTATTCCGTGCGGATCTTCGTCAGGCCGGATAGTAATCTAACAAGAATACAGGGGATCAAACAGAAGCTGGACATATTTACCGGTGATCTCTGCAAAAAAGAAGATATCCTTAAAAGCCTGAAAGGCGTGGATATGCTGATCCACCTGGCTTCCATCCTGAAACGCGGCTGGCACCAGGATTATGAAAAATACAATATACAGGTCTCCCGTGATTTATTCCAGCAGGCAGCCAAACAAAAATTGCAAAAGATCATCTATCTTTCCTCCCTGGCTGTCATGAAAGGCACCCGGTCCCCGTATATTTACACGGAATCAGACCCTGTATCCCCCAAAACCCTTTACGGCAGAAGCAAGATAGAAGTGGAAAAAATCGCCCAGGACCTGGTCAGGAGGCAGAAAGCCAATATCATAATTCTCCGGCCGCCTGCCGTATACGGGGAAGAAGATAATTTTGACCGGGGATTCATCCGGCTCATCGATATGATCGCCCGGAACAGCTTCATCCCTTTTCATGACATGAAAAACTTTATGTCCCTTATCTATATCGGGAACCTCATGGACGCAATTCTGACCTGCATGAAGAACAGGAAGGCTGACCAAAAAACCTACTTTGTAGCTGACAGAGAAATTTTCACCACACGTGAACTGTACCGTCTCGTCATCCGGCTCACGGCCGGCCGGGAAAAAAAATGGCGCGCCCCTACTTTTTCCGTCAAGATCCTGGAAGCTTTACTGGAAAACACGGCCCGGGTCTTCGGTTATCTCCCCAATTTCCCGGAGGATTTCGTGGATGACATGATCTGTAATTACATGTGTTCCTCAAACAAGATCCAGTCCGAGCTGGGATGGAAACCGCCCTTCACACTGCAGGAAGGCTTTACCAGGACCGTATACTGGTATCAGCAAACAAGAAAATAAATGGAAAATATAACCCTGTTAAAATATCTGATCGCAGCCGGGACAGGCAGCCGGAGGACTTGTTTTGACCTGATCAAGGAACACCGTATACAGGTCAATGACAAAGTGGTAAACCAGCCCCTTTACGAGGTCCGGAAGAACGACCGGGTGGTCTTTGACGGGAAGCGCGTAGACCTGAACGAACTGGTACTGGAATCCGTGTATATTATCCTGAACAAACCAAAAGGGTATATTTGCTCCCTTGCGGATGAGGAAGGCAAGCCCAGTATCCTGAGGCTGATCCGGCATAAGAACCTGACCCGGTCCCATATTTTCCCTGTGGGACGCCTCGATTTCCTGACCGAAGGCCTGATCTTCATCACCAATGACGGCATCTTCGCCAACCATATTCTGCATCCCCGGTATAATGTCCTGAAAGAATACTATGTTGAGATCAAAGGCATGATCCAGGAAAGACACGTGAAACAAATGCAGAAAGGAGTATATTCTGATAACGTACTGTACCGCGTGAAGGAGGTCAGGGTCCTCTCCAGCAACGAGAAGATATCCAGGCTGGTCCTCACGTTAAATGAAGGGAAGAACCGGGAGATCCGTAATATTTTCAGCATCCTTAAATATAAGATCAAACTGCTCAGAAGGATCAAGATCGGCCCCTTTACCCTGGACAAACATTTAAAACCCGGGGAGTACAAGCTCATCTCAAAAAAAATCATATGCCGTTTTATGTCCCGGTTCAATAAATAATTCTTGAAAAAAAAAATAAATTCATTAGGATTGTTTTTAACGTTCCAGGCTGTTCCTTTGTACCGGAAAAAGGAGAAAGAATATGATGTTCTATTTATATATCGGTATTGGTATTGCGGTAATGGCCATAGCCGTCCTGATCTACATTTATTTCGGCAATCGCATCAGCCGCTACCAGAAAAAGCTTCAGTTCAGCCTTCATTTAAAGGATTATATCACGGCCATTGAATTTGCCAGGAAACTGATCGCTACGCATCCGCGTAGTCCGGAATATCATTTCCAGCTGGCCGACATCTACCTTAAGGCCAAGATGCACACATCAGCCATCGACACTTACCGGAACATGCTGAACGCGAAGATCTTCTCCGTAACCATAAGGGATTTTAATATCCGGGAACGCCTGGCCCTGATCAACCTGGAACAAGGCAAGATCGCCGAAGCTTATCAGGAATTGTACAGAATATACAAGACGAACAGCAATTCCCCCCTGGCCTTATCCCTTCTGGGCAGGATATACGGCTCCCAGCGTAAATATACAAAAGCCGAGGAACTCCTGAAAAAAGCATGCAATCTCAAGCCCAAAGACGCTGAGAACCATTATACGCTGGGGATCCTTTTCCTGGATATGGGTGATCTGGCCAACGGTTACGCTGAACTGGACAAGACCTATCAGCTCGACCCGTCGCATGTGAAAGCAGCTTATTTCCTGGCCCTGGCCAGCAAACAGAAGGGGCTGGAGGAAAAAGCTAAGATACTTTTACAGAAACTGAACCTGACCGACATAAAAAAGCTCCCGGATAATATCACCCAGGTCGGCATCCTGGCGCAGAATATGACCAAATTCGATATCGACCAGGCCGAAGAACAGATCAACCAGGAATTCTCCCAGGCCGCAGGCAAGAAAGACGAGAACGTGGCCACGAACATTCACGATCTCCTTCACGGCGGAGTTGAAATTTTTACCACGACAGCTTATTACATCATTGATAAGATGGGTTATCTGATCCAGAAGGATATCAAGAGCCGGTTCTTTGATCCTGCCAATGAGATCGATGTACTCGCCATCCCGAAAAAGGACAAGGATAACCCGGAAGCACACAAGTATTATATCCAGTTCAACAAGAGCAAATCAGAACTGGGCGCGATCCCGTTCCATGATTTTATCGAAAAGGTGAATGAATCCAATGTGCGGAACGGTGTCCTCATCATCACCTCCAGTTTTAACCCCAAGATACTGGAAGAGCTGTCCAAGATAAAAAAGAACATCATCCTGGTCGACGGCACAAAATTAAGCCGGTATTTTTAAGCTCCCGGCCTCTCACAGCAGGCTGGCCCGTTTAATGGAATCTTTCCCGAACTTCCTGTTGATCTCATCCCTGTTTTTCTCCCGGCCCAGCCTAACCTTCTTTTCCTCTTCAGGGAATATCAGCTGCTGCTCTTCCCCGCTATCCGACAGAGAACCCACACCAACACCCGCCAGCCGGACAGGACGGACCAGAAGATCCCGGAGCATTTCCAGGATATGCTGAAAAATCTCATTTGCCGTGTTGATGGGCCGGAGCAAGGTCACCTGCCGCGTGGTCATTTTAAAATCAAAATACCTGATCTTCAACCTGATGGTCTTTCCGTGCAGACCGCCTTCCCGGAGCCGTTCCGCCACACGATCGCTCAATTCCAGAAGCACGGGACGGAGAACGGCCAGGTCCAGGGTATCATGTTCCAGCGTGATTTCACGACTGATCTGCCGGGCATCGGATTCCAGGATGAGTTCCGAACTGCCGATCCCGCGGCAGGCATTGTAAATATAAAGCGCATTGATACCCAGGAGTCTTTTCAGCACACTAAGTTCCGTTCCCTGTACATCCCTGATAGTGTACAGACCGTGCCGGTTCAGCAGAGCGGATGTTTTCGGCCCGATGCCCGGGATGGTCCCGATCTTCATGGGATCAAGGAGACTGTGCATGTTCTTCTCGTCGATCACTGTCAGGCCGTCCGGCTTGTTCAGGTTGGACGCTATCTTGGCCAGGAGCTTGTTATACGACAGGCCGATGGAACAGGTTAATGAAAATGAAGTCCTGATCCTCTTTTTGATCTTTTCCGCGATCTCTATACTGGACCCGAAGAGCAGATGGGAAGAGGAGACATCCAGATAAAACTCATCGATACTGGCCGGTTCGATCTCAGGAGTAAATTCACGCAGGAGACCAGACACCTCACAGGATATCCTCTCATATTTTTCCATGTCAGCCTTAATGACGATCAAGCCGGGACATTTTTTCAGGGCTGTCATGACCGGCATAGCGGAAAAGACCCCGTATTCCCTGGCAGCATAATTGGCTGTTGAAACCACCGACCGTTGGACCGCATCCCCGGATACAGCCACAGGTTTATCCTTCAGTTCCGGTCTTTCCCTGATCTCCACAGAAGCGAAAAAAGAATCCATGTCAACATGCAGTATATCAGGCATGCCACATACTAATAAAGCATAATCGGATTTCAAGGGAAATAAAAGGTATTACCCCGGATTTATTATGATTATTCAGTACTTTTTTTCTGAAAAGACTTGACATTTTTAAAATTTAGGGTATAATATTTCTATAAACGAAATTTTTTTCGGAAGGTTCGACCATGGGCATAACTATCCATAAGATCGCAAAAGAGAGCAACACCTCCATTGCCACGGTATCCAAGGTTCTCAACAACCGGGAAGGGGTCAGCGAACAGATCAGGCTGAAAGTCCTTCAGACCTCGGAACGGCTGGGATATTTTCCCTACATCAAAGCCAGGGAAAGCGGGTTGTTCCGGAAAAAGGCCAAATACACCGGTGAGATATTCGGGAACGCCCATCCTTCCCTCATCAACAAGCTGAAGGCCGGAATCTCCGAGGTCATGAACAATTCCCCCTATTATGAAGTAACCCATTTTTTGACCAACGCGGAAGAAAAGAACATCAATAAAGTAAAGCTGTTCATCAGTAATTTTCTCCGTGACGAAGCCATTGCCGGGCTTATCATCGCGTTCATTAAACTGAACGACAAGCTGATCTACGACCTGCTGAACAGCAAGATGTACACGGTCCTGGTCAACATGAAGAGCGACATCGCGCCTTATATCACCATAGACAACATGAAAGCCGCCTTCCTGGCCACAGAGTACCTCATCAAAACAGGCTGTAAGAAGATCGGCCTGGTCATTTCCGACGACCTGTACATCGATGTTTGGCAGGACAGGATCGAGGGCTATAAAAAAGCGCTGGATGAGGCCGGCATCAAGTTCAACCAGAACCTGATTGAATATGAAGGCACGTTCGAAGTAAGCCAGATCAAACTGGCCACGCGTTCCCTGCTGGAGAAGAACGGCGAGATGGAAGCTATTATCTATGCCAGCGACTGGCAGGCCTATGCAGGCATACAGTACCTCAAGGAGAACAAGATCAAGATACCCGAGCAGATATCAGTCATTGGTTTCGATAATCTCAGTTTTGATGAGTTTATTGAACCATCGCTCACTTCGGTCAACCAGCCCATTGAAGAAATGGGCCGGAAAGCCACAAGCCTTCTGCTTGAAATGATAAAAAAAGGGAAAGTGCTGAAACAGAACACCATCCTGAGCTCCGGCATTATCGTGCGGGACTCGACCAAACGGACCTCCTGATCCCATACCCAAGGACATGACCATGCAAAATAAAATAATGAGTTTAATCTTTATGCTGACAGTTCCCGTACTTTCCGGTTTTTCCGGAACCGCCATAAACGCCCGAAATCCTTTTGTCGTCATGGACTTCGACAAACCGCCCTCCGACATCAACGCTTTCGGCGAAAAAAGCAGGGCCGAGAACCTGGATAAAGAATTGAATACCGCTTTTTGTAAAGCAGAATTCAGGACCGATACGGATCTGAATAAAAAAGGCAAATACCTCAGCCTGCAGTATGACGTGAATCCCGATAATTCCAAGACCGGGTATACCATCGATTTTTTCGGTCTTGACCTGTCGCTCTTCGACCGGATATCCCTGAAGATCAAAGGCGACATCAAGGAAGGATTCAACGACAAGATCAAAATCAAGATATCCACATGGAACGACAACATCACCTATATCCTGGACCCCATCACAACCGGTTGGAAAACCTTCACCATCCCTTTTGACGAGTTCAAAGGAAACCTGGAGGATTTTAACTGGGAAGGGGTGGAGAAGATCACGTTCCTCTTTGAGAACGTCTCAGCCGAAAAAAAGACAGGCCGGATATTCATGGATGACATACAGCTCCTGGCCAGGGACGACACTTCCATCGCACTGGAAGATTTAAAGATTCAGAAATATATGAAACCCCGGCGGCGCATGTTTAGTTTTCCCGAGGATAAAATAAAAAAAATAAACCTCTCCCGGGAGAACCGGAAAATCCTGCGGCAGATCGCTTCGGATACATGGCTCTTCTTTAAGAACAGCATTGACCGGAACACCTGCCTGGTCATGGACAATATCACGGTCAGCAGGAACCTGAAAGAAAGCAAAGTAGGCGATTACACCAATATCACCAATATAGGCCTCCAGGTCCTGGCCATCCTTTCTGCGTATGACCTTGGCTTCATTAAAGAAAAAGAGGCCAAGACCCTGTGCCGGAAACTGTTAACCACCCTGAAAAAACTGAAGAAATGGGAAGGGTTATTCTATAACTATTACCTGACCAAGAACAACAAGATAGCCAACGAATATATATCCAGCGTGGACAACGGCTGGATGGCCGCAGGCCTCATCTGTCTCAGGAATTCCTTCAACGGAGAGCTCCTTTCAGATGTGAACGAGATCCTTTCCGCGATGAATTTCAGTAAACTGTACAACCCCAAGATGGGCCAGCTCCACCTGGGTTACCTGACAGATAAAAAAGTCCTTTCCCAGTATCATTACGGCCTGCTCTGCACGGAACCGAGGATCACAAGCCTGATCGCCATCGGAAAAGGCGATGTGCCGGAAGAGCACTGGTTCAAGATCTGCCGGACCCTGCCGCGGGAATGGGACTGGCAGAAGCAAAAGCCCCAGGGCTCGACCAAGATCATCCGGGGCGTGGAGTTCTTCGGCGGATATTATACCAACAGCAATGAAAAATTCATCCCCAGCTGGGGCGGCCGCATGTTCGAAACACTGATGCCTCTTATCGTATTGGATGAACGCGCGCTGGCCCCGGAAAGCCTGGGCAGGAACGATGAAGTGGTTCTCCGGCTCCATATCCGGTACGCCAAAGAACACGGGTATCCTTACTGGGGTTTCTCGCCCTGCTCTGTTCCGGACAACCTGTACGGAGGTTACCACGAATACGGCATCCCTGTTCTGGGCGCCAAAGGTTATGAAACAGAGGGTATCGTCACACCCCATGCCATGATCCTGGCCCTTCTGGCCGGTGACGAGAACACCGTTATGGAGAATCTAAAGAAACTGCTGGCCGGCCATCCGGCCATGTACGGCGAATACGGCTTATACGATTCGTTCGACATGAATACGCAAACCGTCACAAAAAAATATCTGGCTCTGGACCAGGGAATGATCCTGATCAGCCTGTGCAATTATCTGAACAACGGTTCCATACAAAAACGGTTCGAAACAGACGGAATCATCCAGAAAGTCAGGGAAATACTCAGTTCCGAGAATTTTTTTGACTAAGGAATGGAAAATATTAATATAAAAGGAGGTGGTAGGGGAATATAAACAAGGAGGGATTCATTCAGTCCTGGGATAAAATGGAGCCCCACGGATTTACACGTGGTTCCGTTATTACACCCCGATGGGGCGACATCCCGAAGCCCTTTCATCCATGGGCCATAGCACCCATGGTGTTCTGGGGATTCGGGATAAAGGACGATATGTATTTTTTTAAAGGAGGTTCATTATGAAGAACTGTCTGATCATCATTTTGTCTCTCTTAACTTTCGTTCTGTTCACTTTGTTCACAATACCGGTCATGGGCCAGCCTTATAAACCGGATGGTACTTTTACCGATGCCAAGCCCCTTGTGCTTTTCGATTTCGACAAGAAAG
>JAQTRT010000205.1 GCA_028711675.1 bacterium
TATTCATGACAGCGGGCCCAGTTTCCGCGGCTTTTGAAAATTCATATTTCAGCCCGAGAATGAAAGGCTTGGGAAGCGCATTTGTGGCTGTGAGCGATGATTATTATACTTCCCTTCTCAATCCGGCCGGGCTGGCCACTCTGGACAGGCTGGGCTTCTCCGTGGCTTACGGCAAGCCTTTCTGGGGATATGACGAGGATTTCAAGCTGGACAATCTTTTTGCGTCCGTGGTCTATCCGAACCTGAAGGCCGGGACCTTTAATTTTTATTACTCAAGGTTTTCCGTGACGGAACTGTATGCCGAGAGCATTTATTCCCTGAATTACGGGGTAAGCCTGAACAATTTCCTGAAAAAACTGCTGATCAAAGTGAACACCGGTATCGGCCTGAAGATCCTGAATAAATCCTATACCCTGGATAAAAGGACTGAGAACGATCCTGTGTTCAAGGACGGCACCACAGGGACCGGGTTCAGTATGGATTACGGCCTGATCCTGGCTCCGTTCCGGAAAGGATCGGAAAATTATTATAATTTCGGGATCTCCGTCCAGAACATCAATCAGCCGGATATGGGCTTCATCAGCGAAGATGTCGTGTACCGGAAATATAACCTTGGTTTCGCTTATTATATCCTTAATAAGAACCTGTTCAAAGGCAGTATCATCATGCCGGCTGCCCAGATCAGTTATGAGAACGAACAGACATTGATCTGTCTGGGCGCTGAGATATGGGTGTATAGAAAATTACTGGGTATCAGGGCGGGCTGGAACAGCAATGAGATCTCGACCGGTCTCAGTTTCAATTACAGCATCAAACAGAAATTTGAGATCGATTTCGATTATTCATTCCTTCTCTCCAGCCAGCTGGTGGAAAATTCCGGGACCCATACTTTTGCGTTGACTTTTAGATTTTTAAAACTTCTTTTATAGAATCATAAGATTTTTCTTGACTTAACGGATAAATTGAACAATATAAAGATATTAAGACAAAGGATTGCAGACAGTTCGTTTTCAGGCATGCCGGTTCCTGTGTCTTCATGATATATTTTTAAGGAAGGGACTTATGAGAGTAATGAGAGTATTGTTCTATATCTGCTTCTTTTTCGTTTTTATAGATTTATCTTACGCTACAAAGATCAGGATCGAAGGCCGGCAGATGTTCGTGAACGACAACCTCTTCACGATAAAGGGTGTCTGCTACAGCGGTGTGCCGGTGGGTTATAATTATACGTATGCGTGGGAAGGGGACAGCCAGTCTTATAACATGGATTTTCCCCTGATCAAGGCCATGGGCGCCAACTGCATCCGGACATATCATGACCTGCTTTATCCATATCCCATGGACGCGGCCTACAAGCACGGTATTTATGTGATCATGGAAATGGGGATAACATGGAACACGGACTATACCAACCAGAGGACCAGGACCAATGTCATCAATTCAGCCAGGCGCATGGTGGATAAATGGAAAGACCATCCCGCACTTCTGATGTGGATGCTCGGTCATGAGAACAACGTGAACAGCCATCTGACCAACGGGAGCCTGAAGCTCGACGGGACAGCCACGAACAGGCTTAAACAGTTCTATCCCCTGGTGAATGAAGTAGCCGGGCTTATCCATGAATGGGAAAAACCGAACTGGCATCCTGTGACCTACGGCGATGCCGTGGCTGATTCCACCAATTTCGGGATCTATAAATATCCGGGAGTCGGTATCGCAGGAGCCACGACAGTGGGCAGTCCTATATTCTTTTCCGATGACAGCCACATGAATAACCTGGACGTATGGGGTATACAGGTCTATAACGGAGCGGGTTTTGACCCAAATCTTTTTTCCACCTATAAGAATCTCAGCTCCAAGCCTCTCTGGATCGCCGAAACCGGCTGCGATGCCTTTAACATGGTTACGCACCAGGAGGACCAGGACTCGCAGGTCGTTTATGTCACGAGGCAGTGGGACGGGATCAAGAATAACCTGAGTTCTCTTGACAAGGATGATGTTATTGCCGGTGTCACTTTCTTCAACTGGGACGACGGCTGGTGGAAGTATTCGAGCGGCGGTATGTATACCCATGATACCAACGGCACATGGCCCAATTCCTCCTATAGTTATGATTATGTGCCGGGCTGCAATAATATGAACGAGGAATGGTGGGGATTCGTCTCCATATTCCCGGGCACGTACCAGCGCGGCATCCGTAAGATTTATTATGAGATGCAGAAGCTGTGGACCACCGGTAATGAAGGAAAGGAACTGAATAATTTCCTGTTCCGCAAGAATACGGTCAATGTCCCGAACCCGTTCAGCCTTTCCGCGGGCGTAAGTACCGATATCTGGGTCTATCTGAACTATTCCTCAGTCGTAAAAGCGCTGATCTATGATTATTCCGGAAAGTTCATCCGGGAGCTGAACTCTCCCGCGGAATACGCCGGATATCTGTATGACCTGAAATGGGACGGAAAGGACCAGCATGGCAATAAGGTCAGGACCGGCCTGTATCTTTGCAAGGTTAAAGCCCGGTACAGGGTCCAGGATTCCTCACAGCAGGAGACACAGATCATCAAGATCGCAGTCGTGAAATAAAGATAAAAAAATCATGAAAGGTTTGAAAGGCAGTAAAGGTTGTAAAGGCCGAAGACAAAGGGCTTTCCTTTTTTAACCTTTACTACCTTTAGAGCCTTTACAACCTTTAGGTTAAATTAATCAAGGAGTGTTGGAGAAATGCGAAATTTTATATTTGTCATTATCCTGTCCTTCCTGGCCCCGCCTCTGCACGGCCTGTCTGTGCTGGATTCAGGGTTCCAGGCCAGGCCCAGCGGTATGGGGAATGCTTTTATCGGATTGTGCGATGACAGTTCAGCCCTGTATTATAATCCCGCCGCTCTTCACGAAGTTCCCAAACATCAGGTTTCGGCAGGTTATTCAACAACTTTTGCCATGGCAGATAATGTTTCCTTCTCCTACGTCCTGCCCGGATTGAATTATCCTTCTTTTCTGGTGAAGAACCCAAGACCGGATTTCGGGGTTTCGATTCTGGTGAACACCCTCATGGACAGCGGGATCCGTGGTTATTCCGCTCCGGCTTTAGCTGAACCGGGTGCTTATATCAAGGGAAAGGAGTATGATTATTCCGAGAACCTTATTATGCTGGGAATGGGGACACGGGTTAAGAACCTGCTTATGATGCAGTGGAGTCTGGGCGCGGGTGTGAAATATTTCAGCAGGAAACTGGCGGACGCAAGCGCCAGTGGTATCGGACTGGACCTGGGATTGAACTTGAAGCATAAATTCTTTAATTTCGGCATTGCAGCCAGGAACCTTGCGGCCAAACTGTCCGGGGACGGCCTGGATGAGGACCTGCCTGTTATCCTCAGGTTCGGTACTTTATTGAAAGTTCAGCGTATCATTAAGAATATTTTCAGTACCAAAGACCGGAAACCTGAGAAGGACACATTTAATGTCCCTTCGGAATTCATGAACTTTGTTGTCAATCCTGTGATCGACGCTGAGTTGACTTTCGAAGACACGTCCAGGTTCGACCTTTTTACCGGGCTGGAAGCCTGGCTGAACGAACTTCTGGCCCTGCGTTTCGGTTATAATACCATCTATGGATTCGGTTTCGGCGGAAGCGTGCAGATCTCCAGGTTCAGGCTTGATTACAGCTGTCAGCCGCATGACGAACTGGAGAACACGCATAAGGTCTCAGGGTCGTTTTATTTTTAAGGCATTGAAAAGGTTAGAAAAGTTATAAAGGCTGTAAAGGTTTTAAAGGCAGGAGTTTCTAAACCTTTTTTGCCTTTTAAACCTTTATAACCTTTAAGCCCTTTATTTTCAGGAGGCTCGATCGTGAAACAGATTGGATTGTCCGTAATATTGATCATTCTCATGGTGCTGCCTGTATACAGCCAGGAAGACCCGATCATCCGGCCTGGTGAGATACGGATCGACTTTAAGCCCCAGATCCATGTCATAGCCAATTCCCCTTCATCAGGCTGGTACGTGACCAATTCCGGCATGGACAAGGTCTTCCGGAAGAAGGACGGTCAGGATAGGAAATATAAGCTCTCCAACGGCGAGTATCTTTTCACAGACCTCTGGTTCATGCCTGTCAGCAGCCTGAAGCTGAACCTGGGCCTGGAACTGGCAGCTGATTATGCCAACACGTTCTACCAGCCTGTGAACATGGAACACAGGATACAAAATGAGTATTTCGAGACGTTCACGAAAGAAGAACTGGATAAAGGTATTGATTTTGAGAAGGTGAAGGAACGCTTCAGGCTCTGGAAAGCAAAGGCCGAGTTCAGGAACAGCTTCCTCCAGGCCAGGGCTTACACGGGTTACGGCCACGGCAGCTGGGAGTATGAAGGCGATATGTTCGGTTTCTATCCGGAGCAGTGGGATATCGACAATTACCGGCGCGTCAGCGGCCGGCCGGCGCCCACGGCATTTGAAGCTGACTGGAACATGAATTTCGGAAGCATGAACCTGGGTAAACTGGGAGTGGCCGCGGGTCCGGAACCTCTCTGGGGCAACGGCATATCCTATTACGCCAGGTATTCTTATAAGCTGAGATACTGGGTCCCGACCGTTCTTTTTAAATATGAGAACATAGACTGGGGCCATAAGGATGAGTACATATGGGCCACAGCCCTGACCACGAAATATTACGGCCTGAGCCGCATTCCCCTGGAAGCCGGTATCTTGTTTGAGCCGTTCCGCGTGAACCAGGAATACACGGTTACGCATAAGACGGACCCGGGCAAAGGGCTGGCAGGCACGGATTATTACGTGGGCACGAAAACAACGGATTACTGGGATGCGCTGGGCGGGAAGATCAAAGCAAGCACGGACAAGGTCCCGGCCATCAACAAGACCACGCTCACTTATACTTATCTCGGAAAGATAGCAGGCAACATGCAGAAGATAGACCTGGAACTGGAGAAAAAGATACAGCCGTACTATAATCTGTACTGGCAGAACATTTACCGCAATCCCGTTGAAGAGGCTGAAGTGCTGATACTCGAGGGCGAGAATTCCCTGTCTCCGGGCCAGCCTGTGACCCAGCCGCGCGACCGGAACGATCCGTTCTGGGTGAACAGCAAGAACAGGGAAGCTTTTATATCCACGTTCTGTTTCATCTATGATCCGGCGCCGGCCAACTGGATCTTTAAGTATTATCCCAATATCGTCGAGCTCTGGAACCTGAACACGTTCAAGAAAACGCCTTTCTCTTTCATCTTCCATTATAAACTGGCTTATTATCCCGGTACGACCGATCTGGAACCGTACAAGAATTCCAAGGACGAGGTCCTGTGGCCGGGTGAATACGATTCCACCATCAAGGACAGGCTCCCTTATCCGACCGTGGCCGGAGCGTGGCCTCTCACAAGGCCTCTGCACCTTGTTACCATAGTCGGCGAGTTCAGCGTCATGAACAACGGCCTGGTGGTCTGCATCATCCGCGCAGGCGAGGACCTGGCTTCCAGCGCCATCGCGTATTCCCGGAACACGTACGAACTGATCTCCGTGACCAGGCTTTTCAATCCTTCCGTGACCTTCATCAAGTATCCGCTTCAGGTGAGCGTGGAGTACGGGTATAATGTCTGGGGCCCTGAACAGTGGTACAAGGACCTGGGCTGCGCCATAGACCATGTGTATAAGGCTTCTGTGAAATATAACCTGGATAAGAACAATGAACTGGAACTGGCTTATACAGGCGCCAGAGAAA
>JAQTRT010000206.1 GCA_028711675.1 bacterium
ATAATCACCATACCTGAAGGTACGGTGCTGCGGGAATATAGGTTACAGCCGGATCATTTCAAAAAATGACCGCATAGTATAAAGGAGGACCGTTTATGAAGATCGTATGCAAGAAATACGAGAAGAACCCCATTCTGACAAAGAAGGATGTGCCTTACCCCTGCGAGTGCGTGTATAACTCGGGAGCCGTGAAGTTCAACGACAAATACATCCTGCTCCTGCGCGTGCTTCTCCTGGACGGGGACTCTGTCTTCGGCCTGGCGGAGAGCGACGACGGCTATCATTTCAAGGTGTTCCCGGAACCCGTAGCGCGCAGGGCCGAGGAAGGCCCGTTCAAGATGTACGAATCAAAAGGCATTGAAGACCCGCGTATCACCAAACTGGGCGACACGTATTATATTTTCTACAGCGCGTATTCCAATTTCGGGATGAGGATCGGGCTGATGGAGACAAAGGATTTCAGGAAATTCGAACGCATAGCCCTGACCACCACAACGGATTACCGGAACAGCGTGCTGTTCCCGGAAAAGATCAAAGGCCAGTACGTGCGGTTCGAGCGGCCCAATGTCCACCCCTGGGGCATCTGGATATCCTATTCCAGCGACCTTGTTTACTGGGGCAACCAGAAGCTTCTCATGACACCGTACTGGAGGAACATCTGGGAAGACCATAAAGTCGGCGCAGGCGCGCCGCCCGTTAAAACGAAAAAAGGATGGCTCAGTATCTACCATGCCACTACAGCAACCATGGACGGCCAGATCTACAGGCTGGGCTGCGCTCTGCATGACCTGGAAGACCCTTCCCGGATCCTCGGTATCGCCAGCCAGTTCATCCTTTCGCCTGACCAGATCCATGAAGTGACAGGCTATGTGCACAACGTTGTCTTTACCTGCGGCGCCGTGCCTGAGCCGGACGGGACCGTCAAGATCTATTACGGCGGCGCAGATACCTGCATGAACGTGGCAACAGCCAGGATCGACGACCTGGTCGAATTATGCCTTGAGAACAAACGGCCGGCCCTGGGATAGGAATGAAGGAGTGAAAGAGTGAAAAAAATATTTGTCCTGATCCTTATCTTTTTTTTTCTTCCCGGTTTTTTAACGGCTGAAATAAAATTTGAAGTGTATCCTTTCAGGAATAAAAGCAGTTTCAAGAACAGGTTCCTCTCCACAGAGAGCCCTGAGATCTTCTGTGAACAATTGAGAAATGAGAAAGGATATACCGCAATCTACAGGAAAGAGGAGGGCATGGACCTGACAAAGGATACACCGGCTTCCAACCAGCCGGTCTTGTATAAATTGAACGGTTCCATAGAGAAGTGCAGCCTGGCAGGTTACGGCGTTATCACTCCGGGCATGGGCGGTTTCAGCCATTACAGCGCCAGGGTCATTGTCAGGATCGAGGTTTATTCCAATAAGAGCAGGATCATGAGCCTCACAGGCGAAGGTGTAAAGAAAGATAACAGCCTGGGGCTCACTGTCTTTGGCGGCCCCGGTACTTCAGAGGAAGTCGAAAGCCTTGTTTTTAAGGAGCTCCAGGCTCGTTCTTTGCGTGACCGGGAATTCAGGGATTCTATCCTGGGCAAGGCCTTTTCCCTGAGCATGGATGATGCCGTGAAAAAGATCAGGCAAAGGTTTCAGGTCCGGGTGGAAGTGAGCAGCGGAACAAAGAATTATTTTGAGGTGCTGGATAAAGAAGGGGATACGGTCTATATCAATGCCGGTCATCTGGACTTTATCAAAGCCGGGGATCAATTGAATGTGTATAAGCTGGGCAGGGAATTAAAGTCCCCTGACACAGGAAAGGTCCTTGGTAATAAGGAAGATTATTGCGGCAAGGTCCGGGTCATGCTTGTATTATCCGATAACCTCTTAAAAGCAAAAATAATCGACGGCAAAGCTAAAATTGCGAAAAACGACAGAGTGAGGAAATAGAGGGAAATAGTAATCAGTTGTCAGGAACCGGCATTCAGGGAAAAAATACATGCTGCAAAGGGATGTATTACTTTTAGACTAATAGACTCTTAGACTTTTAGACTATAAGCAGGGGTTTCCTTAATCCCGTTTTTTTTCAGTAGCGGCGTACCTTCAGGTGCGCCGTTTATCGGAATCAGCAATCAAAAAGTTGAAACACGGCACCTTATAAATCTGCTTTCCTGAGACCGATGATGGCATTGGAGATAAATATCTCTTCTGCAGAGAAGAGATCATGGGCATAGAGAGTTTTTTCTTTTACTTCCCCTTTCTCCAATAAAATCCGGCGCATGATGCCGTTCAGCACTCCGCATGAGAGTGGAGGAGTGTATAAGACGCCGGCCTGCCTTATATAAACATTGGTCCTGGCCCCTTGTGTCAGCTCATCCTTCTCGTTCAGGAAAAGCACATCGAAAAAGCCTTTGGGCCTGGCCTGTTCCAGCTCGGTTTTAAAGATACCGCGGCAGGTGGTCTTATGGAAGAGATGAATGTCTTGGGAAGAGACCTTCTTCTTCGAGAGGAAAAGAGAGAGGGTCTCCGGTAATATTTCCAGGGTATGAACTTCAATGGAAATTTTTCCTTCTCTGTCCAATAATATCCGCACTTTACAGGGAGTATTGTCCGGTGAAAGTGCTGTGCGTTCCAGTTCAGACCTGACCTTTTTTTCATTGAATGGAAAATTAAAGTAAGCCGCCGTGTCCCTGAACCGTTCCATGTGAAGGTCAAGATTACGATATTTCTCCTGCCGGAGCATGGTCTCAACAAGCCGGAATTCCTCTTTAGGCCTGGCTGTGATAAAAGCTGATTTCAGCAGGGTCTCATCATATTCTTTTTCAGGCACGGAATCATACACAATGCCGCTTCCGATCCCGAGTTCAGCCTGGTCATGATGGAGCAGGATGGTCCGGATGGCCACATTAAAATGAGCAAAGCCTGAAGGCGCGAAAAATCCCAGGCTGCCCGTGTATATCTTTCTCGCTTCAGGCTCGAGTTCCCTGATCAGCTCCATGCTCCTGATCTTGGGCGCGCCTGTGATGGAGCCTGACGGGAAGATGCTCCTGATAAGGGAGGAGATATTCACATCTTTTTTTAATTCCGAGCGGATAGTTGATGTCATCTGGAACAGGGTATTATATTTCTCGATCTGATAGAGGCCGGTTACGTCCACAGACCCGGTCCCGGATATCTTTCCGAGGTCATTCCTCAATAGATCCACGATCATCACGTTCTCGCTCCGGTTTTTTTTATCATTCCGCAGATATTCTTCAAGGAGCCGGTCCTCCTGCAAAGTCCTTCCCCTGGGCGCCGTACCTTTCATGGGCCTTACCATGATGCTTTCCTTCTCTTTATGGAAAAAAAGTTCGGGCGACGAGGAGAGGATATGATAGTCATCGAATCCGGCAAAGACATGATACGGTACAGGCTGGTTTTGTTTGACAGCCCGGTAAAGGTCCCAGCTTGAACCATGAACATCGAATTTATACTTTACAGTATAGTTCAATTGATAAATATCGCCCTGATAGATATATTCCCTTACCTTCTGCAGGTTGTTCAGGTATTCTTCCTTATTCATGTTGAGCTTTAAATGCTCGATGCGATAAGATTCCTTTCCCTGAGGCAGCTTAATGTTCCCCTTGATGAATTCCTTTTTTTTCTCATGAAAGATCACGGGTTCTTCGTAAACTCCGAAATACGCCAGGGGAAAATCTGACCTTGGTCTTTTTTCAGCCAGAGAATTCTCCAGGACATACCCCAGTTCATAACTGAAGAAACCCGCGGTATAATATTTTTTACTGATTTGTTCCAGTTCACGGAAGAAACGTTCCATGTCCTTTGGATCATCCAAGCGGAGTATATCCCTGGGATTAATAAAATAATAGGAGAGGAAGTTTTCCTCATCAATTTTCCCGGTCTCAAAGAAAAAATACGGGGTCTGGAAATCGTCCATAACCGGAGAATATAATCTTTGTATTTAATAATTCAAGGGTTTCATGGGGCATCAGGACGCGAAATCAGATTGACAATTTAAAAAAAATAAATATATTGGTTTTGGAAACAAAATGCCGTGTTTTAACTTTCAACGTTTTTGAAAAAAGAGGATGAAATGAAAAATAAAATGGAAACTGCCACAAAGAAGTTCCTTGATGGGTACAACTGCGCCCAGGCGGTTTTTTATTCTTTCTGCGATGAGCTCCGGTTCGACAAGGAGACAGCTCTGAAGACAGCCTGCGGCTTCGGTGCCGGAATGGGGCGAAAGGAAGAGGTCTGCGGCGCTGTTTCAGGCGGGATCATGGTCCTGGGCGCCCGGTACGGCAGGGGAGAGAAGGACCAGAGATCAGCCACGGAATTGACCTATCAGAAAACACACGATCTTCTGGACCGGTTCCAGGAGAAACACGGCACTTTCATCTGCCGCAAACTTCTCGGCCAATGTGAATTAACATCAGAGCAAGGATAAAAGTATTTCAAGGAAAACGATCTGTCGAACAAGGTTTGTGTGCAGTGTGTCCTGAGCGTGGTTGAGATCCTCGAAGGGATTTTATGAATAGAAACAATTTGACTTTTAATTTATTATAAGTATGCTTATATCAGTGAGAATTATTATGAAACAATTAAAAAAATATAATATTACCATGTTTGTTTCAAACAGAGCCGGAATAACTACAGGCGTCCGTGTTTATACAGGGAGCGGCATTAATATGTAAAAATATAAATATTTTATATTTTGAAAAAAGCCCGCTCCTGGCAGACCCAGAAGCGGGCTTTTTTTTGGCCCCTGCCATGTCCGGGTATTCAAAAGAGGAGTTTTTATGAAGTTAAAAGAAAAGATCGATTTCAAATATAACCTGAGTGTTTATTATAGTATATTAAAAAAGTATCTGTTCATATTTATTGTACTGCTTTTCAACAGTTTCCTTATCGAAGCCAGTCTTTCCGGGGATAAATATCTGTTCAAGCTGGTGATCGATAAAGGGACGGATTTTATTTCCGGTAAAATGGTGCATGCTGATTTTCTGCGTTATCTGTCTGTGCTGACAGTTATATTCCTGGCCATTGTGGCTTACCGCGCGGCTGCCAAATGGCTGCATGTCCACCTTCTCGTAAAGATGGAAGCGAGCATGATCCTTGACCTGAAACGGAGGTTTTTCAACCATCTGCTCTTTCTGGACTATGATTTTCATGCCACCCATAAGTCCGGTACCATGATATCGCGTTTGTCCCGCGGGTCCCGTGCCATAGAGAATATGACGGATACTCTTGTGTTCCAGTTCGCGACCCTGATATTCCAGGTCATCGTCGTCTCTCTTTCCATGGCTTATATCCATTGGGTATTGGCCTTGACCATACTGGCCATAGTCCTTCTCTTCATCGGCTACAGTTTCTTTATCGAGGTGGTCCAGCAGTCCTATAACATGGAAGCCAATAAAGCCGAAGACAGCGAGAAAGGGCTTATCAGCGATGTTTTTACCAATATAGAATCCATCAAATATTACGGTAAAGAGGATATAATCAATTCCAGGTACGACCAGGCCTGCCGGCGTTCCAGGGAGACACAGGTCCGGCACTGGAATTTCTTCCGCTGGTGGGACTTCGGCCAGAGCCTGATCCTGGGACTGGGAACCCTGGCCCTGGTTTATTTTTCCGTGACCGGGCTTATTGAGAAAAGGATCAGCCTGGGCACGCTTGTCTTCATTTTTACCCTGTTCGGGAACCTGATGGGGCCGCTCTTCATGTTCGTGTT
>JAQTRT010000207.1 GCA_028711675.1 bacterium
GCACGCGTGGGCGGATATTATCATGATATCGGTAAACTGGAGAACCCGGAATATTTCATTGAGAACCAGATAGGGGAGGAGAGTAAACATACCCTCCTGAAACCCAATATATCCTGTTCCATCATCAAATCCCATATCAAATACGGTATCGATGTGGGATTAAAATTAAAACTGCCCGAAGAGATCATTCATATCATGAGAGAGCATCACGGTACCACCATGATCCATTATTTTTATAAAAAATCCCTTATGGACAAAGAGACGGAAAAAATGAGTAAAGAAGACCTGATCGCCATTTACCGTCATGACGGACCTCTGCCCAGCTCGAAAGAATCTGCGATTATCATGCTGGCTGACGCGGTGGAAGCAGCTACCCGTTCCATAAAAAAGCCCTCCTTCTCGCGTATCGAGACTATCATCCGGGAGATCATGAACGCCCGCTTCCTCGATGGCCAGTTAAATGACTGCCCCCTGACATTAAAAGACCTGGAAAGAATAACGGACAGTTTCATCCAGTTCCTCTCTGCCATGTACCATACCAGGATAGAATATCCTGACAAAGATGAGATAAAGAAACTGGAAAATGAATATTAATATCCAAAATCAGTCGAAATTCCTGAAAAAGATCCCGGTACGGACCATACATATCCTTGTCCAGAAGATACTGAAGGATGAGAAACAAAATCCACATTCTTTGTTCACACATTTTTTTATGAACACATCTGTGCAAAAGATGGAAATTAATATATTTTTCATTGATAATAAGGCCATGAAACGGTACAATGAACGCTTCTTCCGAAGAAGGAGTGCGACAGATGTGATCGCTTTCTCTATGCTGGAAGGGGAGCGAGTAAAATTTAATCCTGTCCTGGGGGATACGCTCATTAACTGTGAGATCGCTTATCAGAGATGCAAGCTGTATCAGAATACTTTCCGTGAAGAAGTGCTTCTTTTATTGATCCATTCCGTCCTGCATATCCTGGGGTATGAACATAAGGACCCCCAATCCATCATGCGGAAAAGAGAGGCTGTATATTTTCAGATGGTAAAGAAAAGAAGATATGTATTATAAAGATTCCGGCATTATTCTGAACTCCTACCATGCTGCGGAAGCGGATAAGATCGCCACTGTCCTTCTTCGCCAGCACGGTAAAATGAACCTGGTCTTCAAAGGTGTTAAAAAATCAAAGAGCCATAAATTGAATTCAGCGGACATCGGGAATCTTGTGGAACTCCTGTTTTACAGGAAGAATGAACACCAGCTCCCCTATGTACGTGAGATCGTAGTAAAGAACCATTTTTATAAACTGAAGAAAGATTATACCAAGTTCCTTTATCTTAACTTGATCAGTGAATTATTCCTTTATATCTCCCTTCCCGGCGATGTCAACCAACCGCTGTATAACTTCTTATTGAATATCCTGATCCGGTTAAAGGAAATAGAATACCGGTCCATCCCTGTATTTCTTGTTTTCATATTATATAAACTGGTCCAGCTCCTGGGGATCATGCCGGAATTTACTCAATGCGGGAAATGCCGTCGCTCTTTTCACACGGTCTATTACAATAAACGTGATAATGATTTTTACTGCGAACGCTGCTCAACAGGCTTTCAGGATGACCTGATTCCGATCACCCCGTCCCTACAGCAGGATATCCAGAAAGTACAGGCCTGTACAATAACAAGCCTGGACCGTCTGCGTCTACCGGCTCAAAGAGAAAGTATCCTTATTGATATATTTTACCACATCCTGTGCCGATATTTGAACAAGGATTTGCGGTCTTATCCCATTCTTGAAGAGATGATGAAAAATGAACATATTGCTCATTGCTGATATTCATTCCAATTTACCGGCCCTGGAAAGTGTTTTTAATTTTATCCAGATGAAGAATATAAAACCGGATAAAATTTTTATTTTAGGAGATATCGTCGGGTATGGCCCTTTTCCCAATGAATGCCTTGAATGGATTAAAAAGCTGAAAACGGATTTTATCGTAGCCGGGAATCATGAATGGGCTGTACTCAATAAATTGGATATCAATAAATTTAATTTTAATGCACGGGAAGCGATCTTGTTCACTCGAAAGGTCCTGACAAAGGAGAACCATGAATTCATTTCTCAATTGGGTGAATCTATCAGTTATAAACTGGAAAATGTCGATTATCTGGCCGTCCACGGCAGTCCGAGGGACCAGATCATGGAATATATTCTAAATGGTATCATCGCAAAGGTAAACATCGACTACTCCAGGGGAAACGTGACCTTTTTCGCCCATACACATGTCCCTTTTATTTACTACAAAGAAGAAAA
Source organism: bacterium (assembly GCA_028711675.1). Lineage (GTDB taxonomy): Bacteria > Spirochaetota > JAHITG01 > JAHITG01 > JAHITG01 > JAQTRT01. The sequence continues at coordinate 2,313 of JAQTRT010000207.1, forward strand.
AAAAGTATATGAGATCATGATCACTGGACAAATGAGCGTCAAGATCGATCTGAACTTTAAATATCTGATCAATCCCGGTTCTATAGGGCAGCCGCGGGACCATAATCCCATGGCTTCATTCTGTATCCTGGATACTGTTAACCAGGAATATAATTTTTACCGGGTCCCTTATAATATCGAACACATGATGAAATATATGGATAAATTTGACCTCCCGGTCTTTCTGAGCAAGAGGCTTCTGTATGGCATCTAAAATAACGTTGAACGATATCATCCGGTATATGAGCGGTCACAGCGTCTATTCCCAACAGGAAATCAGTAAATTCATCAATATAATACTTGATATCTTTAAAAATTCCTTTAAAAACCGTTGTTCTGTGGAATTACGGGGATTAGGGACTTTTATCACGAAAGAGCATAAACCGAAATATATCCAGCTTAACACAAAAATAATTGACAGTAAAAATCATTTTGTTATCTTATTTAAAGAGAGCAGTGAATTAAGTAAAAAGATCAATCCATCGCCCCAGTATCCCAGGAATGGGAAATAAGACCATTCCGGATTCAATAGAGAGGATCAATAAAAAGAATGGGTATAAATATAAAATTATTTAAAATCTTGGCGTGTCCTTTATGCAAAAAAAAAGTGAGCTATGATAAAAAAAATCAAAAATTAATCTGCCCAAAATGTAAACGGAAATACCCTATCCGCCAGGGTATCCCCATCATGCTCATCAATGAAGCAGAACGCTAAGGCTTTATGAGCAGAGCTGGAATAATGGATTTAAAAAATATTTTTAAATTTCTTTTTAAAGGCAAAAAACCTATATTCCAATCAGCATATATTATCATCAATCCTGCTGCAGGAAAACAGCAGATCAAGTGGTTCCTGAAATCAGCGAAAAGTTTCCTGAACAGGCTGAATATCCGTTATGATTATGCCCTGACCCGGGCTCCCCGCCATGCCACCAAACTAGCTCAAGAGGCAGTGAAAAAAAAGTATGATATTATTTTTGCCGCCGGCGGGGATGGGACCATCAATGAAGTGATCAACGGCATTGTGGATTACGGCGGTATCCTGGGGATCATCCCCCTCGGCACTGTTAATATACTGGCTATGGAAATGGGGATCCCGCTGAACCCTGTCCGGTCGTTGAACATACTGCTGGAAGGGCAGATCGAAACCATCGACCTGGGTAAGTCCAATAACCAATATTTCGTGCTTATGTCAGCCTGCGGGATCGATTCCTATACCATTTACCGGGTGAATCTGAAATTGAAAAAATATATCGGTCCCTTCGCCTATATCTTTGCCGGCTTGTACAGTTTGTTTAAATATAAACCTAAAAAGATAATCATCGATATCGATAACCACCGTATCGATGAGATCGGGTATTATGTTGTGGTAGAAAATATCAGTGCTTACGGCGGAAAGTTAAAAATGACCCCTTATGCTCAATACAATGACGGATTGCTTGATGTCTGTATTTTTAAACGTTACGGTCTGTGGGATGTATTCCGTTATTTTATTGGTATCGCTCTGGCCAAGCATATCGAGTATCCCGACGTCATTTATTACCAGTGTAAACAGATCAAGATGCATTCCCAGGAAAATGTCCTCCTGCATACGGACGGAGAACTGGTGGGATCATTGCCCGTTTCGATCTCGGCTGTCAAGAAAAAATTAAAAATATTGGTACCGCGGCCTTTAAATAAATGAAAAAAATTTTCCTCTTGTTATTACTACTGATACGGCTGGATCTTTGGGCAGGTATTCAAACATGGAAAGAAAAAAACATCGTTCTGTGTTATGAAAAAGAGGTGAATCCTTTTACGGTCGAATACATCATGAACCTGGCTAAAATCATCGATCAGAATTTCAGGCAGAATCAAAAATATTCGGGGGATGCGCCTTTAAATATTTATATCTATGAGAGTACAGCTAATTTCATGCGGGAACGGTCCTCCATGTGGTGGCAAAATTTTATAATAAGGTCCAATGTAATTTATTTGAATAATGTTAACCTTATGCTGGAAAAAAATTTCCTCCAGACATTGATGAAATATCTGATATACCGTGTACAATTTAGCACCCTTTACGGTGATAAAGTTCCTGAATGGGTCATGACCGGCATTGCTGTTTATTATACGGATAAGAATTTATTTCCCCCTCATAATATTAAATTCAGTAATTTTCAGGAAATCATCGACCGGATTCACGGATATAAAACCACAGAAGAACTGGACCAGATCAATCATTACTATTACAGAGCCGTCAAATATATCTTTGATAATTACAAAGAGGATCCCTTTTTCCAGATCATGGGGCAATCGAATAACTTCGATGAATGGCAACAGAATTTTTTTAATTTAACGGGGATAACATACAATGAGTTCATCCAGAACCTTCTGATACATCTAAACTGAACCACCTATGGAAAAAAAACAATATTTAAATGAATTCAGCCTGATCGAAATCATTAACCTGGCTTATCTTCTGTTTTTACTTATTCTCGCGGCTCTGGTTTTTATACTAAAGATCAATACTGATATTATCAACGGGATCGCTCTGTATATCGCCCTTATCCTTATGATTTTTTCCATCCATTATCTGCGTTTTAGAAATATCATCCATACGAATTACTATAATATCTTTTATTTATGTATCATTCCTCTGGTTTTCAATAGTATGCAATATGTCGTCCCTTATCTTTTTAAACCTGCCGATGTGTGGTTGAGCCAAGTGGAAAATACAATCATGTTCGGCTTTCTGCCATCCTTGTATTTCCAACATACTATCTCACAAAATTCCTTGCTTAATACAACACTCATGATCTCTTATGTGATCTATTTTTTTCTTCCTGCCTTTATCATTTCCTATCATTTTTTTTCCAAACAGCGCAGGTTGATCCTTAAGGATATCCTGTATATCACGCTTGGTCTTTATTTTTGCTATATCGGATATATCTTTATTCCTGCTTTTGGCCCGCGATTTTATTATCATTATGATGTTCAATTGGCGGGAGGTAAGATATTCAATTTTTTCATGACATTTATCAACATTACCGAAAAGAATAAACTGGACGCCTTTCCCTCTGCCCACATTGAAATGGCCTGTATCATCCTGTACCTGATCAGGAAGAATAAATTTTTATTCTTCCTGCTGCTGGCCGAGTTTATCGGTATCTTCCTGTCCACGATCCTGTTACGTTTCCATTATATCATTGACATTTATGCCGGATTCCTCTTTTTTTACCTAGCGGTTAAAATAGGTAATAAGCTTGAAAAAAAGTTTAACCATCCTTTTGGTCCTGATTCTTGATCTGGATATAGCACTATAAATGAATTTAAAAAAAAACCTGATTTTTCTCTTTCGCCTGGTCATTACGGCA
>JAQTRT010000208.1 GCA_028711675.1 bacterium
GCAAGAATTCCATCTGCTCCAACCATTCAGTGGGGATCCAGATCGATAATGAACTGGCGGATAATAACTTCATCCTTTCCAACCATATCTGGAGCTCCAACCAGGGCCAGGGCATCATCCTTTACCAGGCGGACAATACCGTGATAAGGTCCAATACCATCCGGGACCAGCTTTACGAAGGAATCAAGATCACCGGCAGCGTGACCAATTCCTACCTTTCCCATAACAACATTTTCTCCAACTGGGGCTCAGGCGTGTTGATCGAATCGAACAATGCCGACCATAATTTGGTATATACCAATGAAATATGGGGGCTGAACCAGTGGAAGGGCCTTTTCCTGGTCGGCGGGGATAATAATGTCATCCAGTCCAACCGTATCCATGAGAACGAGTACGGGATCTATATCCAGGACCAGGCTTTGAACAACAGGCTGGTCCGGAACGATATTTACCAGAACGACTCATACGGTATCTTTATCACCAATTCCGGCAGGAACGCGGTCATTGATTCCAAAATATGGGGGAATAACCAGGATTACGGTGTTTGTGTGCGTAATGCCAGCAGTACCGTGATACGGTCCAACCAGATATATTATATTAATTCCGGAGCTGTGCTCCTGAATGCCGGCGGGCGGAGCAATATCATCGCTGCCAATAATATATATTCCAACCAGGGCCTGGGTATCGATATCTCCTCCGACACCGTGGATGATACGGTCATTTTCAGCAACCGGATATATCATCCGACCGGCTCTTACGGTCTCCGAATCAATGAGGCGGACAGGAACATCGTCCGGAAGAATATCATCAGCCATGCGGGCAGTACCGGTATCAAGATCTGGATCAACAGCGTCAGTAATTACATATCGGGTAATACTGTTTATTCCAATGATACATCCGGTATTGATCTATCCTGGGATGCTCTTGATTATAATACGATATCCTCTAATATCGTTTTTGGCCGGAACCAGAATGACGGTATTGTCATTGAGGACAGTGATAACAATTATATCTACCGGAATCTGGTCTATGATAACCAATATTGCGGGATCAGACTGTCGGCAACAGCCAGCAGCATCAGGGTGATCAATAATACCATTTTCGGCAGTGTGAATTCCAACGGTCTGATGTGGCTGAATACCTCCAGCGGGACCATGTATAACAATGTCATCCTTTCCAACAACCGATACGGTGTTGAATCAGGCACTTCAGGCACGGTGTACGCGGCTTACAACGATATTTACGGGAACGGCTCAGGTACCACAACCGGCAGCCTGAGCATGGGGCCGGGAAATCTTTACCAGGATCCCAGGCTGGAGACCGTCACATCCTTTACCATTGCGTCGGCTCTCAGCCCCTGCGTGGATAGAGGTATGGTAATCGCCGGTGTCTCCGGCACTTACCAGGGGACAGGGCCGGATATGGGGTGGAAGGAATCCCCGTTTACGTTCACCAATCACGGCCCGTTCTATGTGGATGATAATTCCGGCCTGGATACCAATCCCGGGACCTTTGAGTCGCCTTTCGCTACCATCCAGAAAGCGGTTAATATCATGATGCCGGGGGTCACGACCTCAACCTGCTATATCTTCCCCGGCGCTTATGATGAGGCTGTGGTCATCTTTTCCAACCGGAATACGGGTTACATGGTGTTCACGAAATTATCCAATAAATCACCTCAGATGGGAGGAGGCGGAATCCGCAGCGAGGCCATTATTTTCACGAATGCCAGCCGGGTCATGATCAACGGCCTGAAGATCAGCAACTATACATCGAGCGGTATCGTGCTCCGGGGCACCTGTACCAATAACATCATTTCCAGGAATTATATCAAATCATGTACTTTCCAGGGCATCTACCTGCTCTCGAGGAACTGCGACAGGAATTATTTTTATACCAACCATGTGATCAGCCAGTCTTCCGGTATCCGGCTCGACAACGGCGACCAGAATACGTTCGCGTCCAATATTGTCAGGCTGAATGCCCTGAGGGGCATTTATCTGGACGGCAGCAGCATGAGCAACCGCTTCACGGGTGGAAGCGTCTATTCCAATACCTCCTATGGCATCAGCTTCGAATCCGATAACGCGGACTATAATTTTATTGAGAACTGCCGGATCTGTGGCAGAGGGCAGCAGACAGGGATCAATATCGATAACGGCGATTTCAATATCATCAGGAAAAATATCATCTGCCGCCATTCCCAGGAAGGTGTCGTTTTCGGGAACTCGGCAACGACCAATCACTGTTCCGGAAATTCGATCTATTCCAACGATACAACGGGGATCAGTCTCAGCAGTTGTACATTCAACAGTATTATGACCAATTCCATCTGGGGAGCGAACCAGGATACCGGCATTTCTATCAACGTCGCAGGTTATAATAATACCATAATGTCCAACCAGATCCATAATAACCAGAACACCGGAGTCGAGCTAGCCCTGGCAGCGGATTATAACGTGATACGCGGCAACAGTATTTATTCCAATCCTTTTCAGGGTATCGGAGTCGGAGGGGCTGATTATATCCAGATCGTGAAGAATGTGGTCAGGGATAACGGCTACGGGATCGACTTCAACAGTATCTCTGCCAATAACGAAGTGATCTCCAGCAATATACTGCAGGCGAACAGGAACTCCGGTCTCAAGGTCGAGGACGCGGATTATGTCAGTATCTGCCGGAACCTGGTCTCCCGGAACGTCACCAATGGTATTGTGATCAAAGGGACCGTAGACCAGGCCAGGCTGGTGAACAACACCATTTACGGCACTGTCCGGTCCAACGGTATCCTCTGGCAGAACAGTTCTGTCGGGACCATGCTGAATAATATCATCCTATCCAACGGCAACGGTTTGGGGGATTACGGGATCCGGAATACATCATCAGGCTCTGTGATACTGGGATATAACGATCTGTTCGGCAATCCCGGCGGGCCGACCAACGGCGGTTATTTCCTTGTGCGGGGCGGGAACATTTTTCAGGATCCCATGCTGGAGACCGTCACATCATTCACTATTACCTCGGCTTCGAGCCTGGCTGTGGACAGCGCGACCAATGTCCCTGATGTGACGGCAAGCTATATGGGTTTGGCTCCGGATATGGGATGGAAAGAATCCGGCTTTACCAGGAACAGCGGGCCTTATTACGTGGACGACAACTCGGGCCTGGATACCAATCCCGGCACCTTCAGCCAGCCGTTCCTGACCATCCAGAGAGCAGCTGATGCCATGAGCCCGGGAGCAGCATCGGCCATCTGTTATATTTTCCCCGGACAATATAACAATAAAACCACTGTCCTTTCCAATAAGAACAGCGGGTACATGGTCTTTACCGGGCTTTCCAATTCACCGCCAAGGCTGCACGGCGGTTTGGGTCCCATGATGACCAACTTTGCCTTTAAGATTACCAATGCCGGCAGGATCATGGTCACAGGACTGGCTATCACCAATTTCCAGAACGCGATAATCATTCAGGGCACTTCCCGGAGCAATATTATTTCCCGGAACAGGATAAAATCATCCGGCGGTATGAGCATGATGAGTTATTGTATTAAAATACTTTCGGACCAGGCGGATTACCATTCTATCCGGAGCAATGAGTTCTGGGCGACCGGGACAACCGCTGCATACGGTGTTTACATCGACAACGGTGACAATAACCTCGTATATTCCAACAGGATCCATAATTCCTTGCATGGCATCGGGATCATAGGGAGCGCTCAAAGCAATAATATTATTAATAATGACCTTTATGATAATACCCAGGCAGGATTGAGCATGGATTCATCCGGTGCCGGGAACAACCAGGTCCTGTCGAACAGGATATACGGAAACAGCCAGAGCATGGGCATCATCCTGTCCAACGGCATGTTCAACGTGATACGGTATAACCGCATTTATAGGAACTCATCGGACGGTATCCATGTCTGCACTACAGCCTCCAATATGTATCTTCTTAAGAATACCGTTTTTTCCAACGAAAGCTCCGGTATCTTCCTGAGCAGCCAGAACGGCAATTATATCATGACCAATTATATCTGGGGAACCAACCAGGATTACGGGATATACATCCAGTCATCAAAGAAGAATACCGTCCGGTCGAACCAGGTTCACCATAACGGCGTGTACGGTATTTATGTTCAGACCATAATGCTGGGCTTAGGCTATGCAAACAATAACCTCCTCACGCGGAACCTGGTTTATTCCAATGGTATCGCAGGGATCGCGGACAGGTCCGCGGGTATCTTCGGATATAATAACAGCATCATCAGTAATGTTATCTATGGGGAGAACCAGGATTACGGCATCTGGGAGGATGGGTCAAGGAATAACAGTGTTTACCGGAACCTTGTCCGCAGTCATCAGGTCCATGGGATTAAATTAACTGCGACATCATCCAATATCAGGATCTTCAATAATACGATCTTTAAAAGTATCGTTTCCAACGGCATAACCTGCTTGAATTCATCCAAGGCCGAGATAATAAATAATATCATCCTGTCCAACAACCTGTACGGGATCCATAACCTTTCCAGCCGGTCCCAGGTGGTCGCGTATAACGACCTTTACGGCAGCCTGTCCGATCCCACCAACGGCGGCAGGTTCTTGTGGGGGGCCGGAAATAAGTTTACAGATCCGCTGCTGGATACCGTCTCTTCCTTTACTATCACATCAGCCTCCGGCGCAGCCGTGGACAGCGCTTCGAACATTCCGGGCGTTTCGGATAATTTCCAGGGGATGGGGCCGGATATGGGGTGGAAAGAATCACCTTTTACCGGACTGAATTACGGGCCGTATTATGTGGATGACAACAACGGCCTGGATACCAATCCCGGCACGTTCAGCCAGCCGTTCCGGACCATCCAGAAAGCCGCCCTGGCCATGATGCCCGGCCTGCCGAACTGTTCGTCTGCCATAACCTATATTTTCCCGGGCATTTATCAGGAAAGGGTGACCATCAAGTCCAATAAAAATACAGGATACATGCTTTTTACGAAATTATCCAATTCCATGCCTGTGCTCACGGGTGTCTCTACCACCAATCACGGCATCAAGATGACCAATGCGTGCCGTGTGGCCATCCACGGCCTTGTGGTTAAGTCATACAGCACGCATGGAATCATCCTGGTGGGCGCTTCCAGCAATAACCGGATATCCCGGAATAATATATATTCCAATAATAGCTACGGTATCAATATCGATTCCGAGGATGCGGACAAGAACTATATCCTTACCAATAACGTCTGGAGCAGGAACCAGGACAGGCCTGTTTACATCGGCGACGGGGATAACAACGTGGTAAGGTCCAACCAGATCCATTCCAGCCAGTACGGCGGTATCCAGCTCGATGCGAGCGCCACAGGGAACTGGGTCGTGTGCAATTCCATCTATTCGAACAATACACATAACGTTTATATCAGCGCGGAGGGCGCGGATAATAATTATATCATCTCCAACCATATCTGGGGCGCGGGCGGAGGACCGCTCTATAACGGTATCTATCTGGTCAGTGCGGATAATATGGTCATCCGGGATAACCGGATCCACGCCATTATGCAATACGGTATTCAGCTCGCCACTTCGCCTACCAACAACACCATCGAAAGGAACACGATCTATTCCAATGAACTGGCAGGCATCTACCTGAATTCCGCAGGTGTGCGTAACAAGATACTGACCAATCAGATCTACG
>JAQTRT010000209.1 GCA_028711675.1 bacterium
ATGAAACCCGTGCCCGGTTCCATTGTCGTGGCTCCCGCGAACGGGACTACGAATGTGAACATAACGACCTTGGTGGAAGCTGTCTTTGCCACGAACCTGAATTCATCAACCATCAATGACTCCACTTTTTATATCACAAGAGGGACCAACAAGATCTCGGGTTCCCGTGTTTATGAGGATGTGAATAAGAAGATCATATTCACGCCGGCCAATATCCTCTCAGCCAACACGGTCTATACGGCTCATTGTACGACCAATATCAAGACCGTCAACAATACAAGCCTTGCCAGTAATAAAAAATGGTGGTTTAAGACCATCGGGCCCCTGTCCGATCCAACCAATTTGACCCCTGCCTTTAGCAGTACCAATGCGCCCTTGAGCAGTCTCCAGATAAAAGCTGTTTTTAAGACCAATATCAATTCCGGAACGCTCAATCCCTCCACTTATTACGTGAAACCGCGGGGAGGGGTCATTATTTCAGGCTATTACAGCTCTTCCGGCAAGATCATCCAGTTCGTGCCTGACTCGCTGCTGAGCCAGAATACGTATTATACGGCTATAGTGACCACAGGATTGAAATCGACCAACAGTACCTCCCTGACAAATAATTACCGCTGGATATTCAGGACCATGCGGCCTCTGGAAAATCCTACGAATACCTTTCCCGCAGTAAACGGGACTAACGCGCCTCTGCTCAGTATACAGATACGGGCCGCGTTCAGGACCAATATGAACCTGACCACTTTAAACGCCTCGACGTTCTATGTGAAGCCGAACCATGGAACGGCCATTTCAGGATATTACAGCGTTGCGGGAAAGGCCGTTCAGTTCATACCGGATACCGCCCTGAGCCAGAATACGTATTATACGGCTGTAGTGACCACAGGACTGAAGTCGACCAACAGCACGTCCCTGACCAACTCTTATAAATGGGTCTTCAAGACTCTGCGGCCCATGGAAAATCCCACCAATATTTCACCCGGGAACAGTATTACCAATGTCGGTCTGATCAACGCACTAATCAGGGCCGCCTTCCGGACCAATGTTAATCCTTCCACCCTTAACGCGTCTACTTTTTACGTGAAACCGCGGGGAGGCGCTAATTTATCGGGTTATTATAATGCTTTTGGTAAAGCCGTGCAATTCCAGCCCGACTCGCGTTTATCGCAAAATACATGGTATACATCATGTATCACATCAAGCCTGAAGTTCACCAACGGAACATCCATGTCCAATAAATATCTCTGGATTTTTAAAACGATACCGCCCTTAAGCGGACCTACCAATACATTCCCTGTTACCGGCAGCACGAATGTTCCTCTCGTGAACATACAGCTTACGGCTGTGTTCAAGACCAATATCGATTCAAGTACGGTCAACCTTTCCACTTTTTATCTTAAACCCAGGACCGGACCTATTATATCCGGAAGCCACTCCCTGGCCGGAAAGATGATCCGGTTCATCCCGGACAGGCCTCTGAACCAGAATACGTTTTACACGACCATTATCACAACAGACCTGAAGGCTACCAACGGTTCCTGGCTGGTTAGTGATTATAAATGGAACTTTAAGACCCTGCGGCCCCTGGATGATCCCACCAACATCCTGCCCGGCCTGAATGCCACCAATATCCCGCTGATCAACGTGCAGATCAAGGCTATATTCAGAACGAACATCAACGGAAGCACGCTTAATTCGTCCACGTTCAGGCTTGTATCGGAAGGCGGGAATACAGTGACCGGGAACTATACGGCACTGGGCCGGACCATTACCCTTACCCCGGCCGATCCCCTGGCCCATAACACAACTTATACTTCGGTCATTTCCACGAATATTAAGTCCACGAACGGAAATGCCCTGGTGGCTGATTATAAATGGTCTTTCAGGACCATGCCCTGTATACCGCTCCCGGCTATTGTCCAGTTATCACCCCTTGCCAATGTAACCAATGCCGGGGTGGGCGCATCGCCTTTTATCCGGTTCACGAATACCTATCCTGTCAGTGCCGGGACGGTCAATATGCTTAATATGCGGGTGACCAATCTCACGTCGCCTTTAAAAAAGATATACGGCAATGTGAGCTTTGACGGGGGACAGAATAAACTTACGTTCACGACTTCCTCCACGCTGGACCAGGGCAACTGGTACAGGGTTATTGTCACCACCAATATCAAGACAACATACGGGACATCCCTGCTGACGAATTTTTCATGGGAATTCAAGACAACCGCGCCTTATCCTTATGATATTGCCTCTTATTCACCCACGAACAGCACCACGAACGTGGCTTTAAACACGATCATATCAGTGACCTTCTATACCGATATAGATGGTCTCACGGTCTCTGCCTCCACATTTTATGTCCAGGATACCAACGGGAATGCCCTGGGCGGAGTAAGGGCTACGGCAGGAAAGACCGTTACATTCACGCCGAGCGGCGGAACCTTTGACCAGGATATGACCTATACCGTCACTATCCCCAATAAAGCCCTGAAATATTCGACCGGCATCTATGTGGTGGCCGGAAAGACATGGGCATTTAAAACGGCAAAACCTTTTTCCGATCCCACGAACGTTTCACCGGCTAACGGCGCAACGAATATATCCCTGACCGGGACTGTCATCAGGGCTTCTTTTGTCACCAACATCAATACCGGGACCCTGCTTCCTTCCACTTTCTATGTCATGACAAAAGAAGGATATATGGTCAGCGGCAGTCTGGGCGCTGTTTCCGGGAATAAGGTGATACAATTCTCTCCATCAGGCCTCCTCTCCCAGAACACGTATTACACGGCTGTCATCACGACAGACCTGAAATCCGTGTACGGCACTTCGGTTGCTTATGACTATAAATGGTGGTTCAGGACCCTGCCGCCTATCGGCCTGCCCAGCCAGATCTATCCCATACCCGGCCAGAAGAACACGCCTATCAGTATCGAGATCTATGCCAGGTTCAATACCGCGCTTGATCCAGGCACGTGCACCAAGGATAATTTCCGCCTCCTGAAAGGGGACCTTCCGGTGAACGGGGACGTGACATACGATGCCACGGAGATGAAGATCAAGCTGCAGCCCAAGGCGGCGTTGGATTCGGAGAGCACCTATACGGTCATCCTGACAAAGGACGTAAGGACAACGACCGGGGTCTCCATGAGCAGCGACTATGAATGGACATTTGAAACAGGGAAGATACTGGGAAAGAAGGGAGGGAAGATCTCGAGCTCGGACGGTATCCTGGACCTGACCGTTCCGCTTCACGCCCTTTCCGAGAATAATGTTCTTACCATAGATCAGCTTTCCTGCAGCGATATGACCAATATCGGCGCGAACCTGAAATCCACGTGCCTGGGTTACGAGCTGGGACCGGTGGATTATAAATTGAAGAAACCCGTTACCATCAGGATCAATTATTCGTCCCTGAGCCTGGCCCTGTTCACAGAGGATAAATTCACGGTTTTCCACGGTATCAGCGGGATCTGGAGCAGGCTGGGAGGGACCCTGGATAAGACCGCGCACGTCATCACGGCCAGTTCGTCGAAGATGGGAAAATTCGCTCTGGTCGAAGACAGTAATGCCTATGCCGAGGAATTCACCATTGACAAGATCGAACTTCAGCCCAGGGTCTTCTCGCCCAGGAATTTCGACAGTGTGACCATCGCGTTCGAGCTGAAGAAAGCGTGCCAGTACAGCGTGAGGATCTTCGACATGTCGGAACGTCTCGTGAAAGTGCTCTGTGAGAACAAACAGGGAACGTACGGCAATAACAGTGAATTATGGAACGGCAAGGATGAGAACGGCAAGCTCCAGCCGGACGGGATGTTCATTGTCTCGATCGAGATCAAGGACGGATCCAAAAAATTGGTGAAAGTAAAGCCGCTTGTACTGATGAAGAAATAAAAAGAGAAAGAAGGCTCCGGTGAATCATTGAGAAGAGGTGCAGAGATGAAGAAATTTTTGTTATTGATGCTTTTATGGCCTGTACTTTCCTATTCAAAAATATACGAACACCAGGAACCCTTTACAGGCGCCAGGCCTCTGGGCATGGGTTCCGCTTTCATCGCTGTTTCGGATGATTCCAGCGCTGTGTCTTATAATCCGGCCGGACTGGCCGGGATCAAATACAGCCAGATAGGATGGATGTATTCCCCTGTTTATATTTCCGGTTTTTTCCGCAGTTACGCCAATTTTGTCCTGCCTCTGGGCCGTTTCTACGTCATCGGCCTGGACTGGTACCACACCGGGTATGACGATACGGAGAACGGCGCGTACGGCGTGCCGGAGCTTTCCTACAGCGAAGGGAAAGTGAACGCCGGTTTCGGCACAAGGCTGGCCAACAAGCTCTTCATGGGTTTCACGCTGAAAGTGCTGTACATGTCGGCAGCCATGGACGGGGAGACGCAGGGCAGAGGCACCGGATATAACCTCAATCTCGGATTGCTGTACCAGCTGAACGAAAAGCTCAGGCTGGGATTGACCGGCAATAACCTGATCCCTTCGTTCACGGATACGAAGAAGTGGGGCATGACGATCAGATACGAGAATGGGACAGAGAATATGAAATATGAACCTTCCATCAGGCTGGGCGCGGCTTATTCACCGGTCAAGAACCTGAACCTGGCCCTGGACCTGCTGGACCCGCTCTGTTTCGGAGCTGAGTACTGGTTCTTCAGTTTCTTGGGCCTGAGGGGAGGGACAAAATACAGCATGCTGAACTCTAATATAACCCTGACGGGAGGCATCTCCTTCCGGTACTGGATCGGCCAGCTCGACTACGCGCTGAATTATAATTCCGCCCTGAACCTGGTGCATAATTTCGGGTTTTCGGCCGTGTGGGGCTATCAGGCTTATCTCATCGACGTGGTGAGCGTGGATATGCAGGGGATCTTTCCTTCCATATACAAGAGCTATGCCCAGAAGGACGTGGTCCGGATCAAGCTGAAGAACAAATCACAAAAACCCCTGCAGGCCAAAGTGGGATTCGAGGCGGAAAAGATCATGAAAGCGCCGACTGAAAAAAAGATATTCCTGAAGCCCAACGTCATCTCCGAGATCGTACTGCCTGTCGTGTTCAGCGAGGACATCACCGAGACCAGGGATGATTCGGTCGTATCCGGCAATGTCATCCTGTCCTACAGGGTGGAGGACCGCGAGAGCAAGGACGTGAACGCCCAGAAGTTCACGCTGTACAGCCGGAACGCCATGGTGTGGGACGACATGGACAAGATCGCCAGTTTCGTCACACCCCAGGACGAGAAGGTCATCGAGTTTACCCGTTATATTCTGCAGAGTTATAAGGCGGCAGGAAGCTATATCGTCAGCAAGAATTTCCACAGAGCCATGCTGATGTTCAACGCCCTGGGCACGATGGGCGTCACGTACGTTCCGGACCCGAACAATCCTTTCGCCACTTCCAGCCAGAACATCGATTATATCCAGTTCCCGCAGGAGACACTGAATATGAAGACCGGCGACTGCGATGACTGTACGGTGCTGTACTGCGCACTTCTGGAGAGCATCGGTATAAGGACAGCGGCCCTTATCACATCCGACCATATTTTCATGATGTTCGATTCAGGCGTACTGCCTGAGGAAGC
>JAQTRT010000210.1 GCA_028711675.1 bacterium
ATCGAATCCGTGTTCAAGGCCTTCAGCAAGGCCGTGAAAGAAGCCGTGACCGTGAACAAGAACATCAAAGGAGTGATGTCAACGAAAAATGTCATCTAAGAAACTTGTTATCATCGACTATAAAATGGGAAACCTGGGCAGCGTGTATAACGCTTTCAGGTTCTTGAAACATAACGTAGAGATCTCTGATTCCCCTCAAAAGCTTATGGACTGCGACGGTATGGTCCTTCCGGGCGTGGGTGCTTTCGGCGATGCCATGAAGAACCTGAACCGGTCCTCCCTGGCCGATACCATCAGGTCGGAGATAAAAAAAGGAAAACCGTACCTGGGTATATGCCTGGGATATCAGATGCTTTTCGAATCCAGCGAGGAGGACAGGGATATCAAAGGCCTGGGCGTGTTGAAAGGCGGGGTCGTCAGGTTCAGGACCGATAATTTAAAAGTACCCCATATCGGCTGGAACCAGATCAAGATACAGAAAGAGAGCATGATACTGAAAGAGATCGGCGATAATTCATACTTGTATTTTGTCCATTCCTATTATCCTGATCCGGAGGACGAGGACCTGGCCCTGACCAGGACGGAATACGGCGAAAGCTTTGTCTCGGCCGTTGCGAAAGATAATATTTTTGCGTTCCAGTTCCATCCGGAGAAGAGCCAGGAATCAGGATTGAAGATATTAAAGAACTTTGGAGATATGTGTGTACATCATACCGGCCATTGATATCAAGGAAGGCAGATGCGTCCGGCTCCTGAAAGGGGATTTTCAGCAGAGCAAGGTTTATCACGAGGACCCTGTTTCAGCAGCCAGGACCTTCGAGGAAGCGGGCGCCCGGCTCATACATGTTGTGGACCTGGACGGCGCCCGGACAGGCCAGCCGGCCAACTTTGATGTCATTAAAAAGATCAGGCAGGCTGTCCGGACCGATCTTGAAGTGGGCGGCGGCATCCGGACAAAAGAGAGTATTCAAAGATATCTCGATGCCGGGATCAAACGGATCATTCTGGGCACTTCAATCGCTGAGGATGTCGGTTTTTTTGACAAGATAAGAGAGTATATCAGCTCTGTCATCATCTCCCTTGACCTGAAGCACGGGAAATTAAGCACAAGGGGCTGGCTCAGGGAAACCGGTATTAATTACCGGGATTTCATCCGGACCATGCTGAAGCAGGGGGTACGGGAGGCTGTTATCACGGACATCAGCAGGGACGGCACACTGGAAGGACCGAACATCGGCTTGTATAAGGAGATAGCCGAGACCTTCCCGGACCTGGAAGTGATCGTCTCCGGAGGTATGAGCAGGCTGGCGGACGTGGAACAGGTCCTTTCTTTAAAGAAAAAGAACATCAAGGGTATCATCATCGGCAAGGCTATTTATGAAAAGAAGATCAACCTGAAAGATGCATTGCTGCTGGCAGCAACATCGGGAATAGAAGGAGAACGGGACTGTCCCGGACGGTAAAGGTCCGGTTACTAATCCGGCAATCCCGTTATCCTTATTCTGTTCCTTTTTTACAGCAGGATCTTCACCGACGCAAGAATAAAGAGATTATTAAAGCCCAGGCTCACATCATCCATGCTCTCGGCGCTGTTCAGGTTCAGCTGGTATCTTACTTCAGGTTCAATGGCAAATCCTTTAGCCAGGTCCACTTTAGCTCCAAGATTCAGCATGATGCCAAAGACCAGTCCGGAAGAAGCGTCTTCCCCTACATTCATATCCGTGGATGAAAGAGTAAACTGCGGGACAAGCCCGAATCCGGCAAAAGGCTCTATCCCGAAATCCTCAACCGTGTTGAAACGCATGAAGTAATACTTTCCGATAAAGGATATGGCCAGGTAATCGTATGTGCAGCTTATTAAGCTGGTTTCACTGGGGACCTCGCCTGTCAATGGATCAACGCCGCTGCCACTCGGTTGGGTAATAGTAATATCGGCGGTCATGTCCCTGATCGCGATATCCAGGTCCAGGCCGATCTTCAGGTTGTTCAGGTAGATCAGGTACTGGAAAACAAGTCCCATTTCCATAGTCGAAACGCCGTCCAATTCGACAGTAGTATTGGCTGTATCCGGTGTGTCGTAGGACGGTGAATTATTGTTGAACCCGAAAAAATATCCGAAAGAGAATGGATTTTCCCCGAATACCGGGGTTAATGCCAGAGAAAGAAGTAATATACTGATTGATAACTTGCGTTTCATAGAACCTCCATAATTGAAAGATATAGAAGAGAATATGGGGAAAGTCCCGGTTTATTTTTTAAAACCGTAACGATCCCCATATCGATCAAACGCTATTTTGTAACGGTTACGGTCCTGGATTGGATAGTAACGATACTTGTGAACATACTGAGGATAACATCCACTACACTCTGCTGGGTCTGGATCTCATAATCACTGGCATTACCGGCCATCTCCTTGGAATTCACTTCGTTCAGGGGCACAAGGCCGAAAAGGATGTACCATTGTCTTCCTGTCACTTCCTCGTTCGACTTCGGGCCGCTGCCGATCACATGACGGTTTGTCGTGCATCCCGTGAAAGCGATAACGAACATCAGGAGCATTAGAATACAGAGAGTCTTTCGGGTCATAAACAGAACCTCCTTGATTAAAATTATATTAAAGAAATTGAACCGATGGAAGATTCAATTGCCTTAATTTCTTTTTTATAAGCCTGCAGTGAGAGGACATAGTCCAGTTCTATGACAGTATTTTCCCTGTCCGTGAAAAGGAGCTTGACAGTAATGACCTTGTCGTTCCATATCTGGAACTGATGGATCTGAATGTTCTCCTTGTAAAAGCTCCCGAAACGCACGGTAGAACCCGGGGATGATCCGGGAAGTTCTTTCTGGTAACGGTCCTTGATCTCTTTTATCTTTTCCTTTTTTAAGAAACGGGATATCATGCAGAAGCTTGTTCTGTCCCTGTTATAATAAAACCGGAGCGGTCTTATCTTCTCCGCCGGGCCGGGCTTTATTTTTTTATTGATGAGGGAGAATTCTTCCTGTGAGATGGAGGACCAGCCTGCAGGCATATAGAGCTTCACGCCTGCCTGAAAGTTCTCGTATGATTCGCCTAAAAGCGCAGGATCGATCCTGAAAGAAACCTCGTCCCTTGCGCAAGCGAAAAGAACGAGAACGAGCAGATAAGAATAGTTGAACCTGAATGATCGACCCACCATAGCCCCTTCCTGCGTTTTGATTATTTTACTGTTTTTACCATTAATAGGTTTTTTTAATTTAAAGTCAAGCTTAATCATCGTTCAATGAGCTTATTCCGGTTTACCGGGTCCTGAAAGAGCAAAACGGGACCCTGTCCTTCCGGAATTGTAAAGGGCTTGACATTTTATTTTTTTATATTATTCTGTAAAAGAAATTCACGGCGGGTTCTGAAAGAAGGTCATCCAGGAGGTGTCGTATGCTCAGGTATATTATCGTAAGCATCATCAGCGGTTTCCTTTTCGGGACCATGGACGGCCTGATCAACGCCAATCCGTTCGCCCAAAAACTGTTCCTGTTCCTGAAGCCCGTAGCCAGGACATCCGTCAATGTCCCTGCCGGAATCATCATTGACCTGGTGTACGGTTTTGCCATGGCAGGGATCTTCATGACGCTCTACCAGGCTCTCCCCGGCCCTGCGGGACCGGTGAAAGGCATCAGTTTCGGCCTTATCGTCTGGTTCTTCCGTGTGGTCATGTATACCGCATCCCAGTGGATGACGACGACCATGCCGGTCTCTGCCGTTCTTTATATCCTCCTGTCCGGTCTGGTTGAAATGGTCCTGCTGGGTATGCTGTACGGTGTTACATTAAAAATCTGAATTTACACCCGGGCATGAAGGGGAAAATATGAGGTACGTAAAATGATCTTCCATCCGTGGTCCCTCCTTTTCTTTGTTTTTTTTATCATATTCCCGATGACTGCCGTATGCACAACCAGAAATTTACATCCGGGAACAAGGCTTTACCAATACATCAAAGAACATCCAAGGGTGAAATTTGCGGTTTTCATCCTGTGTCTTCTCCTGATCCTTCTGACCGTTCTGTTTATTTTTTTACAGATGGATCAGGTCCTTTCTTTTTTTCACGGCAGCGCCAGGTCCAGGTTCTTCCCTCTGGTGGCCCTGATCTTTTACGGTATTATTATTTACCGGCTGTTCCGGATGTAAGACCCCCTTCACTTTAATTGTTCAACAGGATCCTCCTTCCTTTAAAATATGATTGACTTTATTATTGAATCGGATAAAATAAAAATGACATGCCTCGCGATCCGATGCAATATCCAGGGAGAGCGGAATGAACCTGTTGATCCTGAATGCCCGATTGATCACTCCGGAAAGGATTTTAACCGGATACAGTCTCCTCATCGAAAAAACAAAGATCAAAAAGATCATGCCTCCGGGCCGGTCAGGCGGTTTAAAGAAAAAGGGATATATCCTGCTTGATGTCCGGGGGGATTATGTCGCGCCGGGTCTCATCGATATCCATATCCAGGGATATAAAGGCCATGATGTATGGGAAAAAAGACCGTATTCTCCCCGGGATATGTCCAGGAAGCTTCTCCTGTCCGGCACCACTTCCTATCTGGCTACTACCCATTATGACGAAGGGGTGATCAATAATATCATCCGTTCCCTGCCGGGCCAGTCCCGTGAGGAATCCGAGATACTCGGTCTTCATCTGGAAGGCCCGTTCATCAATCCCCGCAGGCTTGGTATGATACCCGGACGGAGCATAAGGAAATTCAGCAGGGAATTTTTTTATGAACATATAGCTCCTGTGTCGAAGCGGATCAAGCTCATGACCATAGCTCCTGAACTCGAGGGAGCGGCCGCGCTTATCAGGGAACTGAAGAGGTCCGGGACCTTTATCAGTATGGGCCATTCCAGAGCCGGTTACCAGGAGGCGATAGATGGCTTTAACCTGGGTATCAGCCAGGTGACCCATATCTTCAATGCCATGGAGCCTCTCCATCACCGCGAACCCAATGCCATTACAGCAGCCCTGCTGGATCCCAGGATCTATGTCCAGGTCATAGCTGACGGTATTCACCTCCATCCCGCGGTCCTGAACATGATCCTGAAATTGAAAGGGCCGGACAGGATTATCCTGATAACCGATGCGGTCAAGGCCGCCGGCTTTAAAAAAGGTGTTTTTTTCAATGACGGCTTAAAGGTAAAGCTGGAGCATGGGGCTGTAAGGGGCCCGGACGGTTCGCTGGCAGGCAGCAGCCTGACGCTTCTGGAGGCTGTGAAGAACATGATGAAGTTCACTTCCGTGTCCCTGAAGGATGCTTTTAAAATGGCTACTTTCGTGCCGGCCAGTTCCATCCGCATCCAGAAAAAAAAGGGGGAGATCAGCCCCGGTAAGGATGCTGACCTGATCATCCTGGACCATAATTTAAAACTGAAAAAGGTGGTCAAATCCGGCGAGGTTTTTAATGTTAAAAAAAATTAGGACAGTAATACTGCTTCTGGTACTGTCCGCGTCCCTGCTTCACAGCCGGGGAGAGAAAAGCCTGCTCATCGCGGATTTTGACCGGGGCAGCAGGAACAATCTCGGATT
>JAQTRT010000211.1 GCA_028711675.1 bacterium
GATGATGCTGGCTTATTTGAAGCTGAAGGAAAAAAGAAGGTTCAGGCGCGTGGGTATCCACCGGGATGTCGTTCTTTCCACTGCCGGAGAAGAAAGATTCAAGGTAAAGCTCATCGATATCAGCCGCGGCGGAATTAAATTCCTTTATTACCGGGACAGGATCAGGATCGAACAGGGCATCAGGCTGAACAACCGGTACTTTGAGGTCATGCTCCTGAGCAAGGACCTTGACCACAGGATCATCCGGATCATGTTCCGTAATGTCATGACACGGGCCCAGTTCAGGGACCTGGTCGAGCAGCTCCGCAAGGCGTGAACACCAGGGTCTTCCTTACTTCTTCCCGCTTCTTTCCAGGATCGTGATGCTGTCCGACGCGGTATTGGCGTACACTTCAGGGAAATACATGGACGAGGCTATGCAGGGAAGAGCCTCATAATCGCCCGGTATCTCGGCCCTCAGCCTGTATTTAATCACACGGCTGGTATCTTCACGGTACCAGTAATAATGAGTAATGAAGAAGACGGCTTTTTCATCCCTGAACTCATTATGCGTCCACCAGTTCTTTACGGATTCCCGGTCCACGATCTCGCACCCGGCCGGGATATAATCCTCGATCATAATGTACTGCAGAGGGCTTTTTGCATCGAGCGTCAGTGTCACTTCTATCTCCTCGCCCGAATTCACCACTTCGTTCAGAGGCTGCAATTCCTCTTTCACCACTACCCCTTCCTTGTTCTTGATCTTCTTCACGACCTCATATTTCCGCTGGACCTTGATGTGTTTCGATTCCGCCTTGATCACCTTCTCATAATTAAAATAATGGAGAGCCAGAGTGACATAAAGCCGGCCTTTCCCGGTTTTGGTGATCTCCACGGTGTTCGCCCCTTTCTTCAGAGAGGAGGCGGGCAATGTGATCTTGCTCTTTGAATCAAGGACATTCCCGGGATTAACGGCGGAGTCCAGGACCTCTTTCTGGTTCACTTTCACGCTGTACCGGTAATCCGCCTTCAATTCGCCGGTCCTGTCCAGGTACTCGGCGAACGCGTACACCACATTGGCCGTATCCTTGGTGGAGGACCAGTAGGTCCCGTCTCTCTTGGTAAGGAGCCAGTTGATCGTCTTGGCGATCAAAGGGTCCTCCGTATCGTACATGACCATGGCCTTCAGCGCATAGGAAGTGGTCTCTACATCGTTCCGTTCCCAGGAATAATGGAATCCCTCACCTGTAAAATAGCAGAAAAGGTCACCTTCATCCGCCTTTTCCTTGATCCGCGTGATGAGCTGGCCTGCTTTTTTCTTCTCGCCTATCCTGATCAGGGCCATGGCCAGCAGGGACCGGCCGTAAACGGTCAGATTGGTCCTGCTCTCGTACAGTTTCACGATACTTTTTTTATCCGGCTGGGGGAGATAACTGATGGCATAAGCCATATATGCCTTCTGGTCACCGGCCTTCTCTTTCCCGAATAAATTCATCAGCGCGCGTGCACCGTTCTCATAAACATTCTCCTCAACCTTGAAATCAGCCTGCCGGGCGATACTGAGGCCGTACAGGACATACGCAGTCATGTACGCATGGGTCTCATCGTTCGTCCACCATCCCCAGCCGCCGTCTCCGTGCTGAAGTTCATATAATCTTTTCAGTCCTTTCTCCACCATGTCAGGGAGCTGTTTCAGGATCTGCGGTTTCTCCAGCCCGAGTTTCTGGATGGACTGCGCCACGATCACATCCGGCAGGAACCGCGACATGGTCTGCTCCACGCAGCCGTACGGATACCCGATGAGGTACTCAAGAGAGTCAAGCATGGCCGAAGCGATGGAGGCGCTGGCCAGCAGGTCCATGTCCGTGGTTTCCATGATAGCGGATTCCGGGAGATCGATGGTTTTAACAATTGACTCCTTCTCCCCTTTTATGATTGCGGACTGGATGCTGTTCCTTCTCAGGCCGTGGGCCAGGACAGGGATCTTCAGTTTCATGGCATCCGATTCTTCATCTGTCAGCGACTTCAGGAGGAATTCGGCCGTACCGGCCCTGGTGGCCTGCACTTTCCAGTCGAACCTGTAATCACCTCCTGAAGTGATGGTCCGGGACTGGTTCACCTTCGTGGTCATTTCCACACCGCTCACGTTCAGTTCCGAGCGCACTTCTTTATCCGACTTCAAATAATTATGGACGATACCTGAAATGGTGAGCCTGTCATCCTGTGTGATGAACCTTGGTATCTCAAGCCTGCAGAGGAGATTCTTGAACGTAATGGTCTCCTTCTTCAGGGACCCGACCCTGGTATCTTTGGTCAGGACCCTTACCGTGGCCCGCCATGTGGTCAGGGTATCCGGCATCTTGATCTTGATCACGGCAAGGCCTTCCCCGTCGGTCCTGATAAAAGCGGACCAGAAAGCCGTATCCGGGAAATACTCGCGGATCTCGGGCTCTTTTAATTTCCCGTCCCTGCTGCCATCGTCCTTGGCCGACTTCTTCGCCTCGGCCGCAGGAGCGGACTCGCTTCTCGCCAGGTCCGCGGACCGTTCATCCTCGGCCATCGCTCCACTTGCCAGCTTGGACTTATTCACTGCCTTTTTTCTCCCGTAAAAATAAGTATAAAAGGAGTTAGCGGTATTGACATAGTCATACACGCGGCTGTAGAAGAACTGCTGGATGTCCTGGACGAACTCCTCCTGGATGTAATACAGCGAAGCATCCACGAGGCCCATGGACAGTTCGGCCCGCACGGGCTTGTTCCGGCTGTCCGTGACCTTGATCTTGAACTGCGCCTGTTCGCCGGGCCCGTAAACCTCCTTGTCCGGAATGATCTGCACGTTCAGGAATTTTTTCCTGGGCAGTACGATCACGTTCTTGCTTTGATTATTGATCTTGTTATCCTTGATGATGGTCACCATGTAGTAAAAATTCGGGGCCAGGTCCTCGGTCATGGCCATATCCAGGACAGCTGAACTGGAGTTCAGTTTCACGACCTGATAGTTGATAAGGCTTTCCGCCTCATAGGTGATGAGCGCATAGGTCTTGGAATAAGGCGACTGGATCATGACCGTAGCTTCATCCCCTATCTCATACTGGTCCTTGTTGAAGAGCATATTGATGCTGGAATAATTATAATGGCTGTCCCAGGAATAATCAGCCACATAGATGTTCCGTTCGGTCGTGACCTCCCGTCCTTTCTTGTCCTTGGCCTTTATTTTTACATAATAATTCCCTTTTTCGTCAGGTACGAACGCATAGACCCCCTTGCCGTTCGGTTCGGTCCTGATCTTCTCCTTCAGGACTTGTTTATAACTCTCCTGATAGCGGTCCTTGCGGTACTTGTATTCGTAAAGGGTAATGGTCATCTCACCCTCGAACGCGTAAGGTTTGCCCTCGATATCCTGGCCGCTGTAATTGATCAGCACCTTCTGGCCGGGCTTGTACATGTAATTATCCGTGGTCAGGTTGATCCCGAACCCGGCCTGGGAGACACGGATGGAGGTGCTTCCCTCTATCATGCGCCGGGATTTATCCGTGACCTTGATGCTTACAGAGTAGCTGGAATCGTAGGGAAGGTCCTTTGTCTTGAAAATGATCCGGCACCGGCCCTTCTCATCCGTTTCAGCTTTCCCTTCCATGAAGAACTCGCTGTACCGGCCGTAGCCCCGGCGGCCGGAATAATCCTCATCCCAGTAATACCAGGAATATGGGTAATAATACCAGTACGGCAGGGAATACTGGTTATATTCGATCCTGTACTCCACCAGTCCTTTTTTAACCGGCTGGCCGAAATAATACTTCACTTCGACATCTACCTGAGCTTCGTCCCCTTTCACATACGAGATCCTGGCCGGGGTCACGGACATTCTAAACTCGGGCTTCTTGTACTCCTCCACCCGGAATGCATGGTTGGCGTTTTCATTATAGTAATAATAATCGTAACCTGATACCTGGTTACCGTCCTTGTCATACACGATGAACTGGTACCATCCCAGCTCGGCCTTGGGTTCCAGTTTCAGGGAATCAGCCGCGGCCCCGTACTCGTTCACCTCCAGTTCTTTCTCATATATCTTCTTGGACGTGGGTGTCTGGATCACGACCTTGAACACCTTGCCATGCGGCAGGACATAGTTCAGGGTTTGGAGCTTTTCGCGTAAAACAAGTTTAAAGTTCACGGTCTGGTCAGGCCGGTAGACCGGCCGGTCCGCATAAAAATACGACTTCAGGTTCCGGCCGTTACCGGAACCGTACTGGTAAATATAAATGAAGGCCAGGTCATTATCCTTGACCGCTATGCAGTCAAAATACCGGTATGAACCGCTGTTGGTCTTTTCCATGACCGCCACGCCGTCCCTGTCCGTATCCCCCCTGGCCACCAGGTATTCACCTTCATACACCTTGATCTTAGCGTCCTTGACCGGTTCTCCTGTTATTTTATCCACTATAAAAAAGAGGGTCTTTTCCCTGTCGCTCTTGGATATGACCCCCAGCTTGGATACGGAAAGGATGGTAGCGGAGAGCATGTCCTTGGACCTGGCCTGGACCACATAAAGGCCCGGTTCCAGGCGGCCGAGAGAGATACTGCCGTAAAAATATTTTTCCGGGATCTCCTTCTTGATCTTCTTGACCAGATTTTCCCTGGTCAGGGGGAAGGAATACGGGTTCATCTGCTGGAGCGGGCTGTTCACTTTTTTCACATCCACCGAATAAATCTCAATATCAAGGGAAGGGATATTCTGGATACTGCAGTAAACGCTGGCATCCTCCTTGGGTGTAAAGGAGGATTGGGTATACAGTTCCATATACATGTTCTTGGCATAATGGTAATAATCAAGGACCGTATCGTAATTAACCCCTTCGGGGAACTTTTCGAAATAAACCCGGCACCACTTCTCCATGTTTTTCTCGCGTTCATAATAATAAAAATGCATGACGGCTTCATAATAAAGCCGTTCCACGTTCGGGCTCTTCGGATATTTTTTCTCGAACCGGTCCAGCTTTTTCTGGAAATTGGAATTGGCGCTGATCAGACTGTTTATTTTATTATATTCATCCTGCTCGCCGTCAGAGACTTTATAGGCTTGATCGGATTTTACGGTCTTTTCGGTCTTTGTGAATTTCTCCGGTTCTTTCAGGAAAGTTATTTTATTGCTTTTCTGCCAGGTTGCCGGGGACCTGGTTATCGCTGCCAGGACCTGGCTGACCGGTCCTTTGTTCATTACCATGAGCATGGAAAAGAGAGAAAAAAAGAAAGAAAGGATAAGGATTTTTCCGGAAAGATCGCGGTTTTTCATAGATTCCTCCTGTTCCGTAGTCCCTGGAACAATTATAATTTTTCTATTTTCTTAGACAAGTTATATTTCATAAAGTTCCATCTCAAGACAATATCCCCACTTGAAATGAGAATTTCATTAATTATACTGGAAAGAGCATGACCATGAAAAAAGAGACTATTTTAAAGATCGAAAAACTGGAATTTTATATTGACCAGAAGGAAATACTTAAAGAGATCAACCTTGAGATCATCAGAGGCGAGAT
>JAQTRT010000009.1 GCA_028711675.1 bacterium
GGATTTATGGTATCGGGAAATGGCCCTCCCGGAGAAGCGCACATTATATCTGGCAGAAAAAAAGGGGGAATAACCGGGGTCACGGCAGGATTGACAACTGAATTGAATTCATTAGGATTATCATGATGAAGAAATTAAAATTCTGGGCCATCATGAACGAACCCCACTCCCGGGTCAAGGCCATTGACCGGGAGATACGCTGTTTTGAAAAAGAGACCGGGATCAAAGTGGAGCTCACGGAATTCCCCTGGAGAAAGATCTGGGACAGCATCATCAATTCCGTCAAGGAAGGGAACAGGCCTGATGTTGTCCAGATCGGGAATTCATGGATCAGCATCTTCAGCGATATCGGCTACCTTGAAAACATTTCCGACCCCTTTTTCAATGACAACCGCATCAATCATTTCTATAACATTTCACACCCCATTCATAATCAGTATTATGCATTTCCGTGGATCCTGGACCTGAACCTTCTTTTTATCCGCAAGACCAGGGATGAAGACCACATCCGGTTCGATACTATCGAGGATCTTCTGGACCTGGCAAAAAAGAACAGGCGGAAAGAATTATTTTCAATCGGCGGTAACAAGAACATCATCCTGCTCCAGTACGTTTCCGCGTTTCTCTGGTCCTTCGGGGGAGAATTCATCGAAAAGAACAGCATCAACCTGCTGAGCCGGAACAATTTCCAGGGTATCAGAACCTTCTTTGACCTGGTACATTCATCCGGGATAAAAAATTTCCTCCTTAATCCGTACTGGGATGTGATCGAGGATTTTTTCCTCAGAGGGAACGGTTTGTTCACTTTTGCCAAGGCCTGGGCTATCAATTCCTATATCAAACCCTATCATATAGAAGATAAGTTCACAGGCATGGTCATGCCCGGCACCAGAAAGCACCAGTATCCGTTCAAAGGGGGGAGCTGCCTCGGTGTCATAAAAAACAGCAGGCTTAAGAAAGAAAGCATGGAGCTGATACGGTTCCTTACCAGTTCCGATTCGCAGAAACGGTATATGTCCAGCACCGGCCTCCTGCCCGTACACAGGGACGTCATGAACAAGCTCATAGACAACTACATCTACAAGGATGCCATCAGAGTAACGCTGGAGAGGGCGAAAACCTATCCGGCGGCCCCTTACTGGGGTTCATTCGAGAAGATATTCGTGGAATTCATCAATAACGTCTTTATTGATATCATGAACCGGCAATACAACAGGAACAGGCTCGAGCAAAAGCTCGGGGAAGTGAATAAAAAGATCAGGAACGTGATCAGATTATGGGAGAGGTATAATGAATAAAGTCCATCATTTTCCTCCCTCCTTATGGTCCGGGACCCAGGTCATGGACCTTGACCTGGGTTTGAAGAACGTGCTGGTCTACCTTACGAGGAACCTTGAGATCGACCGGTCCGTGATCTATCTTTACAGCCCAAGGACCAACATGCTCTCCGCAGAGCTGATCTATGTCGACAAGGACATATTTACCGGCGATGAAGAGATTTATATATCGCCCCAGAGTAACGACGAACGCGTAAAAGCCGTGATCACTAAAAAAAACCGGATGAAGGGATGCTATATCTATATCCCGCTCCAGCTCGAGGATGAGATATACGGCCTCATGGCCATTGACCGCAGCCTGAGCCGGAAGAGCTTCAATTCCCAGGAGATCGACTTCATCAATCAGATCGCCAACCTGATCAAGATCGGTATTTACCAGAACCTGATCCTGACCAGTAAGGAAAACCAGATCAGGCAGCAGAACCTGCTCATGGAAGTAAGCTCGATCCTGAATAAAAAAGATATCCGCACGATCCTGGAATACATCAGCCAGATACTTATCCGGTACGGTAAATTCGACAGGGTTAGGATCTATATTCAAAAAAAGCCGGGCTTATACATGTGCGCTGTATCCCACAGTATCTTTCATTGGGGGGAATACACCGAGAACAAGCTGTACCGGCTTAATTTCTTTAAAGAAAAGAATATTTCCGATATCTACTCCATCGTAAGGCTGGAGGACGAGGAAAGACCCCTGGGTTTCATCGAAGTGGACAATATCATCAGCCAGATCAGGCTGGAGGAATCACAAATCAATTTTTTAAAGATCATCTCCAACCAGATGACCATTGCCCTGAAGAATAAATTCCTGATCGAAGAATTAAAAAGAATATCCAATACAGATCCCCTTACCGGTGTATACAACTACCGGTATCTGATAGAATACCTTGAAAAAGAGAAGAGCCGTGCCAAGCGTTTCAACCTGAAGTTCTCCATCCTTCTCCTGGATATTGACGATTTCAAGGCCATCAACGACCGTTTCGGCCATTTAAAAGGGGACGAAGTGCTCCTGACATTCCTCCAAACCATCAAGGCCACTATCCGGGACATCGACGTGTTGAGCCGGTACGGCGGCGATGAGTTCATCCTTGTGGCTCCCAACACCGATAAAAAAAGCGCACTTCTCCTGGGGAACAAACTGCTGAAGGTATCGCCTGTCGTGAATTTAAAAGAAAAAAAATTGAAGATAAAATTCAGCCTGGGTATAGCTACTTTCCCGGATGACACGGCAGACCTGACCGAACTCATTAAGATGGCGGATAAAAGGCTTTACCTGGCCAAACAGCAGGGAAAGAACCAGGTCTGCGGGGCTTAAAGACCTTAGTAGAAGTACTTCATCAAATATACTTTATTCCTTTTTTTATTAAAAAGCACGCCGGAATCCCAGTACTCCAGGGCGGAAAAAAGAAAATTCCCGCCGTCATTCTCCGTGCTCTTCTTGGTCCTGTAGGAAGCGTACTTGATCAGATTCTTCAAATCCCGTTTCTCGATATAAAAAACTCTTTTTTTATTGAACCTGTTCCAGACTTTGATGTCTTTGAATCCCTTTCCTTCATCCTCAATGATCAGCTTGGCAAAACTGGCGTTCATGTCGAACCATACTCTCACTTTTTTATTTTTATCCATCTTATTCCCGTGCAAGATAGCATTCTTCAGGAACTCACTGATCTGCAGCCGAAGCAGAACATCATCTTTCATCTCAAGGTCACTGCTCTCCATGATCTCTATCGCATTCTCCCTGATCTTATTGATATCGCTGTTAAACTCCATGTACGTCATACCTGAAGTATCCCAGAACTTTTCCTTGTCATCCGCAACCTTCAGCTCCGTGTTCTCCCGGAATCCGATATGGAAATAACGGTTCACATTGTTCCGCAGACTCAGCACGGTCTGGTTGAGAAGGAGGTAAGAAGCTCCGAATAATGTCATGGGATCGTCATTCTTCCATTTTTCCTTGAGGGCGGTCCTTTCCTTCTTCATCCTGATCATATTATTGAAGAAAGAATGGAAAAGCTTGGTGAGCAAAGAAAGGTCGGAAACGATAAAGCTCCTTAATTTCTTGTAAAAATCCTCGTCATAACTCTCCTGGTCCATAAGTTCGGTCTTGATCTTTTTCTTGACGTCAGCTGTTTTAATGAGAAGCGCATTATTGGAAAACGTGACGCGTGTGATGTTCTTGATAGTCTCATAGACCGGGTGTCCCGGGTTCAGATAAACCTGGAGCTCATCCAGGCTGGAGAGAAGGTCCAAAAGCAGGGTTTTGGTCCTTGATCTTTCAACTTCATCTCTTTCCAATTCAATTCCCCTTATTTTAATTCCTTCAGGACTTCCTTGACCTTTTCCCGGACCTTATAATCAGGATCATAATCCTTCTTGTATTCCAGGATATCCAGGCATTCCCTGGCCTTCAGCCTGCCAAGGGCCATGACACTATAATATCGGATATTCTTGTCATCATCCTTAAGGGCTTCTTTCAACAGCCCGATGGCTTCCCTGTATTCCAGGTTACCCAGGCTGTCAATGATACGTACTTTAATATTAGGATCCATCCGGGCATAAGAACGGACCAGGACATCGTACGACCGTTTATTCCTGATAAATCCCAGGCCTGTAACCGCATAGCTCCGGTCGATCTCCCTTTCATCGTCATTGGTAACAATGGAAATGAGCTTCTCCTGGGCTTTTTCCGACTTGATGTTGGCTAAGGCCAGGATCAGAGCGGTCCGTATCCTTTCCCGTTTTTCCGTCTCCAGACGGACCAGAAGATCCTGTGTGCACTCCTTGGCTTCCATCTGACCCAGTGCCCTCAGGGCATTCTCGACCAGGAATTCATCTTCGGAATCGAGGAATTCCATTACCTGTTGATAAGCCGGCCGGTATTTTAATTCACCCAGGGAGGATAAGGCCAGGATCCTCATCTGCTGGTCCTTCTCGTTCTTCAAGATATCAAGAAGAGAAGGGACCACTTCCCGGTTGGTAAAAGAAACAAGCGTCATGATCATCAGTTTCCTGGTACTGGCGTTCTTTTCCTGGGGAAGATACTTCACCAGCAGGTCCAGGGCTTTTCTGGTCCTGTTCTGCCGGATATAATTGCACACACTGTCCTTCTGTGAAGAGATACCGTACTGGAACGTCCTGTTCCAGAACTGGATAGTCTTCTCATCAATAATCCTGTTTGTAATGCTGGTATTGGTGGCTGCCCGGGCAGAAAGAGGACAAAGGCAAAACAGAATGATAAATATAAATTTTTTCATCAATGATGTCAGGGATTCAGCATAAAATGATTGTTCAGGAGCACAGTTCTACCGTTCAGGATAACGGTTTCGATCTTCCCGTTCAGTTTCCGCTTTTCGTAAGGAGAATAATCAAGCCGCGTGGAAAGGTTCTGACAGGATATCCTTTCCGAGGAACACGGATTGTAGATAACAAGATCAGCAATGGAATTTTTCCGGATTACGCCTTTGTCCGGATAAAGGTTAAATATTTTGGCCGGATTGGTGGAGACCCATTTCACGATCTCCTGGATCTTGAATTTCCGTTTCTGCCCTTCGCTCAGCATCAGGGGATAAAGTGTTTCGATCCCGGGGACACCCATGGCCAGCTTGGAAAAATCATCCCTGCCTTTCTCTTTCTGACGCCGGGTAAAAGGGCAATGATCGGAACTCACGACCTTGATGAGCCCTTTTCGCAGTCCTTGCCAGAGGCTGTCGCTGTCTATTTTATGCCGGTAGGGAGGTGTGCAGGTATTGAGATAACCGTCATTCTCCTTATATACCTTCTCCGTGAAAAGCAGATACTGAGGGCAGGTTTCAGCCTCGATCCAGATATCGCTCTCCTCCCTTGCCTTTTCAATGGATAACAGAGCGGACCGGGAGGTAAGATGAGCGATATATATCTTGGTCTCGAACTGTTTGGCAAGATTAATGACCGTATCAACGGCCATTTTCTCCGTATAGTCTTCCCTTGTCCTGGGATAATGGGAGAGCTCTGTCCGGCCGCCCCGGATAAATTCCTGTTTCAGGAAATCTATGATCATGCCTTCCTCGCAATGAAGGATAGCGGTACCGTTGTATTTGAACAGGATCCGGAATACGCGCAGTAAAAAGACGGGATCAACGGAAGGATGGTTGAGATGAAGCTTAAAGGACCGGTTGCCCCGTTTGATGCACTCTTTAACCTGTTCCTCCAGGTCGTCCTGCCATTCCATGATACCCGTGTGCAGCCTGCAGGGACTGAAGCTCCGCGCAGTCTTCTGTTCCTCCTTTTGCAGGGCTTGTTCCAGTCTCATGCCAGGAACCGGGTAGGCAAAACCGAAGAAAGTGGTGATCCCTCCTATCAGACCGGCCCTGGAGCCGTTCCGGTAGTCATCACAGGAGACCAGGCCGTTCCCTGCGTCCAGTTCCATATGCGTGTGCACATCGATACCGCCGGGCAGGATAAACCTGTTCCTGGCATCGATCACCTGACCCGACATCTCCCCGTCCAGGGAGGGACTGATCCTTGTGATCTTGTTCTTTGTGATCAGGATATCCCGTTTCAGGACCTCATTCTCAAAAACAACAGAACCGTTCTTTATTAATATCTTGTTTTTCATGATTAAAACACATCCTCGATACGTATGATCTTGGGCACTCCCTTGATAAACTTCAGCTTCCTGATCTTACGGATGGCTTCCCGCAGGTTCTCTTCGACCGCTTGATGGGTCAGCATGACGATAGGTACCAGTTTCTGTCCCAGCTCTTTCTGGATCACGGAAGAGATGCTGATATCATACTGGCCCAGGATACCGGCTACTTTTGCCAGGACTCCCGGCTGGTCATAGGTATGTATCCTCAGGTAGTACCGGCATCTGATCTTCTTCATATCCCGGACACTGATCTTGGCATTGGTATTAAAAAAACGTTTAGTAAAAAAAGGCCTCTCGTTCTTGGCTATATCCACGATATCGGCAATAATGGCACTGGCCGTAGGCAGCGCACCCGCTCCTTTCCCGTAAAAGATCTGGGGACCGGTGGCTTCGCCGATCACATAGATGGCGTTAAATTCGTC
This sequence comes from bacterium, assembly GCA_028711675.1. Lineage (GTDB taxonomy): Bacteria > Spirochaetota > JAHITG01 > JAHITG01 > JAHITG01 > JAQTRT01. The sequence continues at coordinate 6,387 of JAQTRT010000009.1, forward strand.
CTTGACCGAGGAGAGCAGATAACTCTCAGGGATCAGAGTAGGATGGACACGGCATTCGATCTCATTATCCCCGCAGTCCTTGGTAATTGCCAGCAATTTGATCTTATATCCCAGCTCCTTCACATACCGGATATCGCTCAGGTCGATCTTCTCAATGCCTTCAAAATAGATATCCTTGTAACGGATATTGCAGTGGAAAGAGTAAGAGGCCAGTATCTGGAGTTTATGCGCTGCGTCCTCACCGGAAACATCAAGCGAAGGATCGGCCTCGGCAAACCCCATCTCCTGGGCCAATTCGAGGGCTTTATGGAACTCCAGGTTCCTTTCCTCCATTTTAGTGAGGATAAAATTGGTCGTGCCGTTCACGATACCCATGATCCGCTTGATCCGGTTCCCCACCAGTGATTCCCGCAGGACCTTGATAATAGGAATGCATCCGCCCACGCTCCCTTCAAAAGCGATCTGCTTATTATGCCGGTAAGCGGTCCTGAAAATAACATCCGCGTACTGGGAAAGAAGGGCCTTATTGGCGGTCACCACATTCTTCCCGTTCTTTAAAGCGGTAATGATGAATTCTTTGGCCTTACGGGTGCCTCCTATAAGCTCAATGATGATATCGATCTCGGGATCGCGCAGGAGCTGCTGGGCATCGGTAGTCAGTTTGTTCTTGTCCACTTTAATGCCGCGGTCGCGTTTGATGTCAATGTCCGCGATCATTTTCAGATTGATTCTGATCCCGGTCCGCTGTAAGATCTCGTTCTGGTTCTGGGAAAGGATCCTGACCACACCACTGCCGATGGTCCCGAATCCGATCAAACCCACATTTACTATTTTCATAAGAGGAATATATACTTTTTCTCGCCAATGTCAATGAAAATCAGGAAGAAATACTGTTAATACATATTAAAAAGCAGCACCACACCTTGAGGTGTGGCGATTATTGGATATCTGAATTATGAAGTACGCCTGCGCTGCCTTTACTCATTCTTGAGAAGTGTGATAAAAACATTCACCAGAGCGGGATCGAACTGGATACCCGCGTTTCGCTGTATCTCATCAATAGCCGCTTTCTTGGGCATGGCCTTCCTGTAGGGACGGTCGCTGGTCATGGCGTCAAAGGCATCGGCTATAGCCAGGATCCTGGCTTCCAGGGGTATATCCTCCCCGCTTAATCCGAGAGGATAACCTTTCCCGTTCCACCATTCCTGGTGTTTCAGTATCCAGTCCGCGATAGGGGTCAGATCGGCCGAGGATAAGGCGATACGGTTCCCTATCTCCGGATGCCGCTTCATCTCCTCGTATTCCTCCTTGGTCAAGGGGCCGGGTTTAAACAGGATACGATCCGAGATCCCTACTTTACCGATATCATGGAACTGGGCCAGCAGTTTAAGGTCAGCGATCTTCTGTTCGGGAAGACGAATGGCATTGGCCAGGTCCTCCACGATCTTCTGGAGCCGGTCCGCATGCCCTTCCGTGATAAAGTCCCTTTCTTCGAGGGCTTTCATCAGGGTCTGGACAATGGCGTTCCTCAGGCTCTGCCTGTGGTGCAGTTTTTCCCTGTACATGTTATTATCAGCTTCTTTAAAAAGCTCCACCATATCCTTTCCCGAGACCAGGCTGATGGCGTATCCCACCGAAAGGCTAAGCGGGAGCTCCAGCTTCTCTTTATTATAAAGACCCACTTCATCCCTGATCCTGTGGCAGATATTTTCCACCTCTTCCTTGGATGTCCTATTCAATAAAACGGCGAACTCATCGCCTCCCACGCGCGCCGGGATATCGTCCGGCCGGATGGAATTCCTCAAAACTCTTTTTACTCCCAGCAGAAGCATATCTCCCTTGTCATGCCCCAGGGTATCATTGATGATCTTCAGACCGTCGATATCGCAGACAATGATCCCGATGGCATCCTCGTTCCCGGCCTCATACAGACCCTTGAGCTGTTCTTCGAAATACGCCCGGTTAAAAAGACCGGTGAGGGGATCATGCAGGCTGATAAACCTCAGCTGTTCCTCAGCCTTTTTCCTCTCATTGGCCACCAGAACCAGGGAGATGATTTCCGCCGCAGAAGCTGCGAACTCCTGCTCCTCCAGGGACCAGACCCGGGCTGTTTTGCACATTTCCAGGGTTATGATTCCTACGATCTTCTCCTGGAACCAGAACGGTGCGATCATGATGGATTTAACATCGAACGGCGTCATGAACGTCTCAATGATATCATGATAATGCTTTGACAGTTCATCCTCGGCATTAACCATGATGATATGCTGATGATAAAGAACTTTAAAATATTTATTGAACACGCCCACTGTATAATTCTGCTCCTGTTCATGCCTGTTCGTATCCTTTAAAAAAAGGTCCCCGCAATGCAATTCGGTCTGTCCCGGATTCAGGAACCATATTCCCAGGCGATCCGTGTTTAAAGTGGTCGCGCAGGCCTCCGCTATCTTTTTCAGGGAATTCTCGAAATCATAAAAATCGAGTTTGGAAAGTTCATACAGGGATTTTTGGTGATAGAGGAGCATCTCTATCCTGTGTTTCCTCTCCTCCTCCATGTTTTTCCTTTCGGTGATATCACGGAACACGACCTGGATGGAAGGTTTACCCTGGTACACTAAAGGACCGGCTGCTACTTCAACATCGATCAGGCTCCCGTCCTTCCGGATGAACTTTTCCTCAACAAGGGGCACTGCCTGTTTCTCTTCCAGCATCTGCCGCACCCTTTCCTGCACCAGGTCATGGCTTTCCTGATGCACGAATTTATAAATGGGCTGGCCGACGCATTCCTCGGCGTTCTTAAACCCGAAGAGTCTCACGCCCACCATATTGATAAAAACCACTTTGCCCTGGCTGTGAACCACGATAGCGTCAGGGGCCAGTTCCACGAGCCGGCGGTACCGTTCCTCGCTCTCCCTGAGCGTATCCTCCGCTTTTTTCATATCGGTGATATCCACGTTCACTTCTGCCACAAGCCACTCTCCCTTGTCGTTCTGGTAAGGCAGAGTGGTAACACGGATAATCCTGTTATTCTCCTTGACAAGGTTCTGTTCATATATCTGGATGCTCTTTGTCTTCAGAGCCTGATCGATGCCGCAGATACCGCAGCGTTCCTGTTTCCCCATGAAATATTCATAACATTTTCTGCCTGCGAGATCTCCGTAGCTTTTTTTCCATTCCGGGTCCACATAGATCAGGTTATAATCCGCATCAATGATATCAAGGTTCACTTTCGTAGAGCCCAGAATGAACTCGATCTGACGTTTCAGCTCCTCCACTTCCGTCTCCACCTTGATACGTTTGGCCACCTCTTCCTGAAGCTGCTTGATGTAATGCACGTTCCTCAGGTCCCTGGCCAGTATGACCGTACCGAGGAACCCTGTATTCCTGTTGCTCATCCCTGTCAGGGAAACATTGACAGGTATATATTCCTTGGTCCGTGTAACAAGGTACGATTCGCCGTTATAATGCTGGACCCGGCTCTCCGGCATCATTTTCAGGACCTTGTTCAGCGCATCGTTTTCCATGATAATGGAGGAGAAAGGAGTATTGATCAGTTCATCCTCCCTGTATCCCAGCAGTTTATGGACCTGATCATTGATCTTGATGATGTTATTGTTCGGATCAAGCAGGATCAGCAGGTCGTTCATGTTCGAGATGATCTCATCGCTGGCAATACCGGTTGTGATGACCCTTGTTCGGAAATGTACGAGAGAATAGTAAATACCTATGATCCAGAAAACGGTGATAAGAGGCGCCATGGCCGGTACATGGTAGATTCCCATGGCTGGCAGGATGATGTTCGGGATCATGCCCAAGGCCACTGTTATCACCGAGAACAGCAGGATGATACGGGCTTGTTTCCTTTCCAGCTCGTCCGGGGTCCTCCTGCTCCACAGAAAAAGCAGGACTATGCTTAAAATGGAAAAGAGATGGAAATAAAGTAAAAACGCCCAGATCCAGTCATCGTTCATTGACAAAATAATAATATTAAAATCTTTCTCCGGGATAAAACCGGAAGCCAGGATATGACTGGTAAGAGAACGGTAGAACAGGATGAGCGAAGGAAGGTACAGCGTAAAATAAGTCCAGGTCTTCTTTAAGATATCCTGCCTTTTTGAGAGAAGGAAGACAAAATGAAGGAACAGGCTTGGCATCATGCACCAGCCCAGCGAGGAAAGCTCATACCAGGACCAGAAATTCCTGGCTGTTTTAACGCTGATATAAAAAGCAAAACAAAAAACCCAGAAAGCAAATACCATGCATAAAAAAAAGAAAACACGGTAAAGCTGGGATTTTTTATCCTGCCGGTAGAGTGAGTAACCCAGGCCCAGATAAACTAATGTTACGAAAAAAGCGATATAAGAGTATAGGTTCAATGTCCGCTCCTTTCCGATGTTTTCCGGCAATGACCGGTTCTGTGTCCCAATTCAAACAGAAGTATGAACCTGTTTTTTATTCCTAAAAAAAATATAATCAGTCTGATTCTTAAATCAACTTAAACCTTCTCCCGTCAGCCAGTACTTCCCCGGGCAAAGGCCTGGAATTGTATGTGGAGGCCATGACCATACCGTACGCGCCCGCGCTCTTGAAAGCCAGGTATTCATTCTCCTCCACCCGTCCGATCACCCTGTCCTTGGCAAAAAGATCGCCGGTCTCGCAGATAGGACCGACCACGTCCACGGTAAAGGTCTTCTTCCTCCGGACAAGAGGCCAGATATCATGGTATGCTTCGTACAATGCAGGCCGGATCAAGGAATTCATACCCGCATCCACAACCACAAATATTTTATTAAGGCTCTTCTTGATATAGGTCACCCTGGTCACAAGGATACCGCTGTTCCCTACGATATAACGGCCCGGTTCCATAATGAGCTTCAGGTCCCGGCCCCTGATCAAAGGGATAACCTTTGCACTGAACTCAGCCGGAGTGGCCGGTTTTTCCTTGTTATAAATGATGCCCAGCCCGCCTCCGATATTCAGGTATTCGACAGGGAACCGGGCCTTCCTCAGTTCGTCGATGAGTTTCAGCATCCTATGGATGGTCTGGATATAAGGCGCTGTTTCCGTGATCTGCGATCCGATATGGAAGTGGAGCCCCTTCAGCCGGATACGGGTGCAGTCCCTTACGATCTTCAATACCTTCTTCACTTCATAGACTGAGATCCCGAACTTGGTATCCTTCTTTCCGGTGATGATATGCCTGTGTGTCTTGGGAACGATATCCGGATTGATCCGGATGGCTATATCCGCATAACGGTCAAGGTCCCGGGCCAGCCGGTCCAGAAGCAGGATCTCATTGACAGACTCGCAGTTGAACATAAAGATCCCGGCCTTGAGGGCCCAGAGCATCTCTTCCCTGGTCTTGCCCACACCCGCAAAGACCGTTTTCCGGGGGTCACCGCCGGCTCTCAGGACCCTTTTAAGTTCCCAGCCTGAGACCAGGTCGAATCCGCTCCCGTTCCGGTTCAGGATATTCAGCAGCGTATGGTTGGAATTGGACTTTACTGAAAAACAAATAAGGGGCCGGACCTCTTGAAAGGCCTCCTGGATCTGATGAAAATGGTGCAGGATGGTCCGCTTGCTGTAAAGATAAAAAGGCGTTTTGATCTTTCTTGCCGCGTCCAGGACATCAACTTCTTCAGCAAACAGGCGGTCATTCTGATAATGAAAATAATCCATCCGTTATCTTTCCTCATTCATGAAAATCAGCTTTATCGAAAATATTTCAGCGCCGGCCTTACCGGACAAAAATAAGGCTTTTCCCGGTCCCCTGGTCTGTCATTCCCTGGTCAGTCTTCTGGCCAGACGCATCTGTTCCCTGACGTTTATCAGGGAAGTTCCGGCTGAAGATGCTTTTCTCTTGACCGATTGTCCGTAATCGAACAGAGCGGATACATCCCCGGACAAATCCCTGGCAAACTTCTTTAATTCATCCTGTGTCAGGTCGAACAAGCTTTTTTTCTTTTCATGGCAGTAACGGATCAGCTGACCTACAATGCGGTGGGCTGTCCGGAAAGGCGTGCCTTGTTTTACCAGATGATCGGCCAGGTCCGTGGCCAGCATGAAGCCGGACTTCAGTTTCCGCGTAATCTCATCCTTGTTGAACGTGATATGCCCCAGCAGGTCCGGCATGATCTTCAGGACCGGCACAAAGGTATCCACAGCATGGAAAAGGATCACCTTATCCTCCTGCAGATCCCGGTTATATGTCAGCGGCAGGCCCTTCAGCAAGATCAGCATGGAATTCAGATATCCGATCAGGCTGGCGGACTTGCCCCGCGTCAGTTCCAGCACATCCGGATTTTTCTTGTTGGGCATGATACTGCTTCCCGTGGTATAAGCATCGTCGATCTCGATGAACCTGAATTCCTGTGTATTCCAGATGATGAGGTCCTCGGACAACTGGGAAAGATGGACCCCGCATACTGCGCAGTTAAAGAGGAACTCCATGATGAAATCCCTGTTGCTGACCGTGTCCATGCTGTTCAGGCTCACACGGGAAAAACCGAGTAGTTTGGCCAGTATGGTACGATCTGTGGGATAATTCACTCCTGCCAGGGCGCCGACACCCAAAGGCAGGACATCCAGGGATTCCAGGTTCTGTGCGAAACGCTCCTTAACCCGCTGAATTTTAAAAAAATGAGCCAGAAAATAATGGCTTGCCAGCACAGGCTGGGCCTGCTGAAGATGGGTATATCCCGGGATAATAAGATTCATGTTCTTTTCAGCGATACGGATCAGGCTCTTCTGTAAACGGTTCAGAAGCGAAATAATGCCCTTCACCTCATCCCGCAGATAAAGGTAAACATCGGCCAGCACCTGATCGTTCCGGCTTCTTCCTGTATGGACCTTCTTGCCGGTCTCGCCGGTCAGCTTGATGAGATATGTCTCGATGTTCATGTGCACGTCTTCCTGTTTTTCACTGAACGGGAAACGGCCCGTCTCGATAAGATGTTTGATGCGGGAAAGGCCCTGGACCAGTTTCGCCATTTCCTTGCCTGAGATGATCCTGCATTTTGCGAGCATTCTCACGTGAGCCTGGCTGGCCTTGATATCGTACAGGGCCAGGCGTTTATCAAAAGCAATGGATTGAGTAAAGGATTCCACCTGAACTGCCGCATTCTTGCTGAACCGCCCCTGCCATAGTTTATTCTTAGCCATATTTCTCCTTATATGTTATAATATTACATACTTGGAATATAAATTCAATCATTTTTTTCCGGACCAGCGGCACCGGGTCCTGATGATGAAAAGGGATCCCCGGGATCACCGATGTGATCAGGCGTAAACATCCACTTTCCCGGAAGAAAGCTTGTTCTGGACATTGATCCTGATGATATTTTTCTGGAGATTGAGCATCTGCTGGATGAATCTTTCATGAAGATGCATGGCTTCTTTTAAAGCCCTGTGAGTAGCATCAAAACTGTTATTATTGATTAAATTGAGCACCATACTATTATTATCGGGTGTACAGGGTATAAAACTTTATATGTAAAATTGATGAAAAACAGCTTTTTTTACTCAAATCCGCACTTTTTACATGTTTTATTATAATTTCACTTGACTTTTTAAAAAATCCGGATATTGTATTAACCAGATGGTTAAACCATTCGGTTAATAATTATGAAGAAAAAAATAAACACAAAGGCCAAGGATAAAATATTAAAAGCCGCCATCCGGGAATTCATCGATTTCGGCTTTTACGGCGCGCGCATGCAGAGGATCGCGGACCAGGCGCATGTGAACAAAGCCCTTCTCTTTTATTATTTCTCGAATAAAAAACAGATCTACAGGGAAGTGCTGAGGAGCATCATCGGAAAGATCATGGACCAGTTGAACCAACCGGATAAAAACCCTGCTTCCGTGGAAGATAAGATCCGGCAGGTCATCGACGCTTATTACAATGTACTCGTGCAGTATCCTGATTTTGGCAGGCTGATGCAGTATGAATTCATTCAAGGCGGCCAGGATTTCCTGGAGATCATGAAGGAGCGGCCCCTTCCGTTCAACCCCGTGGACGGCAACCTGTACGTGCATTTCCATAATTTTATCAAGACCGGCAAGATCAAGGACATCGACCTCATCAACCTTTTCCTCAGTATCATAGGCCAGATCATCATCTCATTCCTGACCCGGCCTCTTATGGAAAGCCTCAGCCGGCAATACAATTTTAAATTCGATTTCAAAGAGTTCATGGTCCAGAGGAAGGAATTCATCACGCGGCTGGTCCTGGAAGGGATCAGCAATAAAGGAGACCGTCATGCGTAAATGCGTTATTCTCCTGCTGACATCCCTATACGGGCCTTTCTGCGTGTATTCGGCTCCCCTGACCTTTCAGGACTGCCTGAACAAGAGCCTGGTCCAGAATCCCGGCCTGCAGAAAGCGCAGAAAAGCCTGAAAGAAGCTGTAGCCAAATGCTACCAGGGATACGCGAACTTTCTGCCCACGTTCAGCCTGGGCGGCCAGCTGGTGCATTTGAACGACACGCCTCCTTCCATCAATTTTTCCTCACTGATGAAACCCAACAGCACCCCCCCGCGCCTGGCCGGAAATCCCCTGCTCCAGTACGCGTTCCAGGACAATTATACCGCGTATTTCAGGATCAATGAGCAGCTCTTCACAGGCGGAAGGAACTGGGCGCTCCTGAATTCCTATAAGGCCGAGTACAGATCTAAAAAAGCCGAGTATAGAAAACTGGAATCACAGATGCTGGTGGATGTGAGTAAAACCTTTTATTCCATCATCATCGCGAAAGAACTTAAAACACTCTCCCTGCAGGCCGTGAAACAGCTCCAGCGTCACCTGGATTCTGTCCGGCAGTCATTTAAAGCAGGAGGCAGCACGGAATACGATGTTTTAAAGACAGAAGTCCAGCTTCTCTCCTGGACAGCCAAATCGACGAAAGCCGAGAAAGACCTCATCAATGCCTATAACCGGCTCGGTCTCCTGCTGGGGATCAGCCTCAATACCAATGTCCTTATTTCCGGGGAACTGACAGAACCGGGAACAGACAGAACAGTTAGTTTGTCCATCGAACAAGCCAGGGAAAAGGCCTTGAAGAACAGGCCTGAGATCGAAACCTTTCAGGCGATCAAAGAGATCAACCGCAACATGAAGAACACGAAAATAGCCAATGCCCTTCCCCAGATCAATCTGCAGTATAATTATTATTATCAGAACCTGGACGACGAATTCACGTTTAAAAGGACCAGCTGGGAAAAATGGTGGGATGTCCGGTTGAGCTTCTCCTGGGAATTCTTCAGCTTCGGCAAACGTTTCGCCGAGATCAAGGAGAATATATACAAGACCGAAGGGGCGGAGATCGATGTAAAGTCCCTTGAAGACAGGATCGTCACCGAAGTGGAGGACGCGTACCAAAACCTGGCAGCCTGTGGACAGGATATCGCGGCAGCTAAAAAGAACCTGCGGCTGGCTGAACTGAGCCTGCAGATGGCCAGGGATAAGAACAGGACAGGAACGGTTACGGAGATCGAAGTACTGGACAGCGAAGTAACCCTCGTTGACGCGCGGGTGCAGTACCTGAGGTCCCTCTATGACCACGCGATCGCCCTGGCCGAGTTCGACAGGATAACAGGAGAATAACACCATGAGTAAAAAATCCTTTCCCCTGATCTTGCTTGTATTGCTTTTACCCGGATGCGGCAGAGATAACATCCGCACGGTCATCAAGGCATCCGGCACTATAGAGATCCGGGAAGTGGACCTTTCTTCCCGTATCTCCAGCCGCATCAGCCGGCTGAACGCGGATGAAGGGGCTGCCGTGAAAAAAGGCGATGTAATCGCTGAACTGGACGATCGCATCGTTAAGGCCCAGAAGGATTCAGCCCAGGCCATGTTCGTCCAGGCCCAGGACAATTACCGGAGGAGCAAACAGCTTTACAACGCGGGCACTATCCCGCAGCAGCAGTTCGAACAAGCTACGGCCTTTTACATCAAATCGGAATCAGACCTGAAACAGACGGAGATCATGTGCGAAGAGGCCAGGATCACAGCGCCCTGGGACGGCACCATCATGAAAAAGCATGTGGAAACAGGAGAACTGGTCTCGCCGAACACGCCCTTGTTCACCCTGGGCGACCTGCTGACAGCCAAGATCAAGATCTATATCCCTTTACCGGACCTGGGTAAAATAAGACTGAATCAAGCCGGCCGGATCAGGATCGATTCCTATAAGGACAGATGGTTCGAAGGGAAGATCACGTTCATTTCCAGTGAAGCCGAATTCACGCCCAAGAACATTCAGACAGAGGATGAGCGGGTAAAGGAGGTTTTCGAAGTGGAAGTGACCGTTGCTAATCCGGAATATATCCTGAAACCCGGCATGCCTGCTGATGTTGAGATATTAGCCGGACCAAAAGAAAAAACCAAGAAGAAAAAAAATTAAAGATATTGACGGGATTTACAGGATAAAGAAGATTGCTATAAAGGCACCAAGGCACGAAGTTAAGCCAGTAAAGGCAAAAAAGGTTTTAAAAGGAAAAATTCTTGGCATTTATTTCCTTTTTAACCTTTAAAGCCTTTATCACCTTATTTAATCCTGTGCATTCCATGCATCCCGTCAGAAAATTGGATTGAAAATCAGGGAAAGACATGAACAATATCATCGAGATCAAAGATCTGACTAAAAAATTCAATCAAAAAAAAGCCGTGGATAATCTGAGCCTGAACATCAAACAAGGCGAGATATTCGGCCTCATCGGCCCGGATGGTGCCGGGAAAACAACGACGCTCAGGATCCTGAGCGGGATCATGCTCCCTTCAAGCGGCCGCATCTCTGTTCTGGGCTTTTCCCTGCCGGATGATGCGGAAGCCGTGAAAGAGCATATCGGGTACATGTGCCAAAAATTCAACCTGTACATCGACCTGACCGTGAATGAGAACATCAACTTCTTCGCCGATCTTTTCCTGATCAGCCGGACCGTTCTGGAAAAAAGGATCCAGCCTCTCATGGAAATGACCAGACTCGGTCCGTTCCGGAAACGGCTGGCAGGCGACCTTTCCGGCGGTATGAAGCAGAAACTGGCCCTGATCTGCACCCTGATCCACAGGCCGAAGGTCTTGTTCCTGGATGAACCCACCACCGGCGTAGACCCTGTATCGCGGCGCGATTTTTGGCGTATCCTCCATAATATCCTGCTTGAAGGAGTGACCATCCTTGTGAGCACGCCGTACATGGACGAAGCGGAATGGTGCAACAGGATCGGCCTGGTCTTCAATGGCCGTATGCTCTCAATTGCCACACCCCATAACTTAAAGAAGGACCTGAAGAGCATCGTAGTAGAGGTCCCGGCTGACGTAAAGATCACAAAAGGAATGGTCCGGGATGTACCGGGCCTCATGGATTACCAGCTCCTGGGCGAAAAACATCATATCATCCTCAGAGATGAAGCCGGCCTGAACAGATTAAAAAATATGGCCGCGCACAAAGACCGGATCAGGATCGTACCCCCGACCGTGGAGGACGTCTTTATCAACACCATCAAGGAAAGCAGGAAATAGCCGGGTATGGAATCAAGTTAGGTATATTATCGGGGATAACAGTTATGTGTTTTTCCGGTTTGGAGTCGCGTGATTTTTACAGGAGGTAAAAATAGCGATTTCCCTCGGAGGGCGCCAGGGATGGCGCCCGAGAATGAGGAAAAATACATAACTGTTATCCCCGATAAAATAAACATTGTAAATGTTCAACATGAAAGACAACCCCGTTATAAAAGTAAAGGACCTGACCAAAAAATTCGGTAAATTCACGGCTGTGGATTCCATCTCCTTCGAGGTCCGGCAGGGAGAGATCTACGGTTTCCTGGGAGCCAACGGAGCCGGTAAATCAACGACCATTAAGATGCTCTGCGGTCTCCTGGAACCTTTTTCCGGCCAGGCCGAAGTAGCCGGATTCAGTATCAGAACGGATACAGAGCAGATCAAGAGACATATCGGTTACATGTCCCAGAGATTCTCCCTGTATAACAACCTCACAGTAGAAGAGAACCTCACGTTCTATGCCGGCATATACGGTTTATCCCGTGAACGGATAAAAAAAAGAATGGACGAGGTCATTGTTCAGACAGAATTAATGGAATACCGGAGCACACTGGTAAGCATCATGCCCGGCGGCTTAAAACAGCGCGTAGCCCTGGCCAATTCCCTGCTCCACCAGCCCCGTATCCTGTTCCTGGACGAACCTACAGCCGGAGTGGATCCTATCCTGAGACGGAGGTTCTGGGAGATCATTGATGAGCTCTCGACAGCCGGCACCACGGTCTTCGTAACTACCCATTACATGGACGAAGTTGAACACTGCCACAGGCTGGCATTGATGCATCAGGCCAGGATCATCGAGGAAGGGACCATTCAGGGGATCAAAACCAAGACATTCATCCATCCGCTCCTGGAGATCGAGACCGATGACGTCGTAAAAGCTTATGCAGCCCTTTATGAAAAGAAGGACGAAATAGGTGAAATCTCCATACACGGGGCCATGGTTCATATTATCCCCGGCCGGAATATCCGCCAGAGCCGGGCTAACATCAGCCGTATCCTGAAGAACAGCCGCATCAGGATAAAGAACGTGACAGAGGTCCATCCCACTATGGAGGATGTTTTTGTCACGCTGATCAGGAGGTATGAACAACTTGAAAAATAAAGGGCATACCGACATCAGGCGCATCATACCCGTGTATAAAAAAGAATTCCTTCATATTCTGCGCGATCCCCGTTCCCTCGGCTTTGTCCTGCTGCTCCCTGTCGTCATGCTGGTCCTGTACAGCTATGCCGTTACGTTCGACATTAAACGCATTGATATCGGTGTCGTGGATCACGACAGGTCCAGGATGAGCCGGGACCTGAAAAAAAAATTCGTCTCTTCCGATTATTTCACGGTTTTCAGCGGTAAAAAGACGGAAACAATCAATGACATGGATACTGCGGTCAAAAACCTGAAACAGAACCGCATCCGCCTCATCCTGGCCATTCCCCGGAACTTTTCAGGCGATATAAAAAAGAACAAAAATGTAAATATCCAGGTTCTGATAGACGGGTCCGACGCCAACACAGCCAGCGTGGCCCTGGGTTATGCAGGGATCATCGTATCACAGTTCTCGAGGAAAATCCTCCTCTCCAAGGTAAGGCAACGGGGCTTCGATCCCCGGAACATACCCGTCATCGAACCAATACCCAGGGTCTGGTATAATCCCGAACTGAAAAGTACGAATTTCATCGTGCCCGGCCTGATCTCGGTCATCATGATGCTCATTGCCGGTCTGCTCACCTCGCTCACCGTGGTAAGGGAAAAGGAACGCGGCACCTTTGAACAGCTCATCTCCACCCCGGTCAAGCCCCTGGAATTGATGGTGGGTAAACTGCTGCCGTACATCGTCATCGCCCTGTGCGACGTAGCCATTATCGTGACCGTGGGCATCCTCTGGTTTAAAGTACCGTTCCGCGGGAATTTCATCGTGCTCTTCTTCTTCTCCATTCTGTTCCTTTTCTGCGCCCTGGGCCTGGGGCTTTTCATTTCAAGCATTGTCAAAACCCAGCAGATGGCTGTTTTAGCTACGGTCATGACCACACTCCTGCCGTCCATCCTTCTTTCGGGATTCGTTTTTCCCATTGATTCCATGCCCTGGGTCGTACGCCTTGTTACGTATGCCGTCCCTACCCGGTACTTCCTCACAGGCCTGAGGTCCATATTTTTAAAAGAAGGGGGCAGTGTATTTGTTCTGTTGAACGAATCCCTTTATCTCATCTTTTTCGGTTCCGTGTTTCTGTTCATTTCATCAAAAAAATTCAAGAAGACCCTGGAGTAAGAATTTGAAAGGACCTGTTTTTCATGTTTTAAGGAAAGAAGTGATCGAGATGACACGGAGCAACCTGATACGATTCCTGGTCCTTGCCCCGCTCCTCCAGGTGCTTGTTTTCGGCTTCGTGGCCACGACAGATGTCAAGAACGTCCGTGTCATCATATGCGACGAGGAAAACACACCCCTCAGCCGTGCCTTGACCGAACGGTTCCTCCATACGGAATATTTCCGGGTGGTCTCCTTTACGCGTCAGCCGCAGAAGATAGAGAAGGCTTTTAGCAGCGGCAAGGCTAAAATAGCCCTGCGCATCCCGCGCGGATTTTCAGAAAAAATAAAAAAAGGGAAACGGGCCAAGGTTCAGGTCCTGGTGGACGGGAGCGACTCCAATCAAGCCCTCATCTCCATGAACCGGGCTATCCTCATCATCCAGAGCTTCTCGGAATATGCTTTCGCGGAAAGGGTCGCGCAAATGAAGACTGTCGTGGGTGAACTGGCCTCCATCAACATGCAGGAAAGGATCTGGTATAATCCCGAACTGAAAAGCAGCCATACCATGATCCCGGGCGTTGTGGGCCTGATCCTGATCATCACCACGCTGGTGGCCACGTCCATATCCCTGGTCAGGGAAAAGGAATCCGGCAACATAGAGCAGCTTATTGTCACGCCTGTCAAGCCTTACCAGATCATAACAGGCAAGATCATCCCGTATATCCTCCTGGGCCTCGTCGATATCATCCTCATAACAGTATTCAGTCTCCTTATCTTCGGCATTTATTTCAAAGGCAATTTCGCGCTGCTGATCTTTCTTTCGTTCTTCATGATCCTGGTGAACCTGGGCATCGGCATCTATTTTTCCACCATCTCATCCACCCAGCAGCAGGTAGTCCTCCTTGATATCTTCTTCCTCCTGCCCAACATTCTTTTATCCGGGTTCATCTTCCCCATCAAGAACATGCCTGTCGTGCTCCAGTACCTGACGTATATCATACCCATGCGTTATTATATGGTCATCATCAGGGGCATCTTCCTGAAAGGGCTTACGTTCATGGACCTCTATCCCCAGGCCCTGGCCCTTTTCGGGTTCAGTATCTTTATCTTTTTCATGGCTATCGTGCAGTTCAAGAAACGGCTTGCCTGAAAAGATCATTGTATCATGATATCGCGTAACCGCCGGATGATCCTGGCCCAGTGCGTGCCGGGCCAGTAATACTTGCCGCATTTCGGGCAGTACCAGAATTTTCCCTGGATGGAATAAGCGTGAACAGGGATTTTATCTATGAATGAGTTTACTGTCCCGCGTCCGGAGCACAGAATTATTCTTCAGGCAATCCCCTGTCATCCGGTGGTAGTCATGGTCAGGATCTTCATCGGTCCCGAATCCCGCCAGGCGGAGCAGTCTGCCCAGATTATTGTCTGCCAGGAATCTCATACATGAAATTTAATCTTCATAAAATATAATTCAACAGATTTCATATCCTCAGACATTCCCCTACTTTTCCCTTGAAATCAGCAAAGGACTTATTATATTGGAACGGATGTATCAGATAACATGGAACAGGAAGTTGATCTACGGCCCGGCCAGCCTGGAAAAGGTCGGGGAACTGGCTGCCTCCTTCGGCCGAAAGGCCCTTCTGGTCACAGGCCGAAATTCTGCCAGACAATCAGGGATCCTGGGCAAGGTCCAGGGCTTTCTTGATTCCAGCAAGGTCAGCTCTGTGGTTTTCAACCAGGTCTCTGTGAATCCCTCAGTTAAAATCGTGGATGAATGCGCCTCTCTCGGAAAAGAGAACAACTGTGATGTGGTGATCGGCCTCGGCGGCGGAAGCAGCCTTGACACAGCCAAGGCAGCTTCAGTCCTGATGACCAATCCGGGCTCAATAAAAAGATACCTGGAGACAGGGGCCGCGCGTGAAAAAATAAAAACACCGTGCCTGGCCATGATCGCAATACCCACAACAGCAGGCACCGGGTCGGAGATCACCAAGAATGCTGTTATCAATGATCCGGAACAAAGCATGAAAGTAAGCGTGCGGGACGACCGGCTCGTGCCGAAAGCAGCCATCCTGGACCCGTCCCTTCTGTCCACAGCTCCTAAAAACATCATTGCGGCTGCGGCCATGGACGCGCTCACCCAGCTTATGGAACCGTTCACGGGAAAGAACTCACAGCCTGTCATTGACACGCTGGCCCTGGATGGAATTAAAAAGATCAATGATAACATCATCGGGTTTTATCAGGACCCGTCTGACCGGAAAGCAGGCATGGACCTTCTTCTGGCCAGCTATTACAGCGGCCTGGCCCTGGCCCATAGCGGATTAGGGGCTGTCCATGCCCTCTCCAGGCCGTTCGGAGGTCTTTATGGCCTGGGGCATGGCCTGGTCTGCGCCATACTCCTGCCTTATATCACAGAACTGAACTGTCACTTTAATATAAAAAAATACGCGGAGATTGGAATTGCTCTTGGCCTGGATGAGAAGCTCCCGGAAAAGGCCAGAGCACAGATGGTCCCTGAGAGGATATTTACATTAAACCAGAACCTGGGGATCCCTTCTGATCTCAAGCAGTTTCACCTGCCGGAAAAGGACGCTGACCGGATCATCCAAGACAGCCAGGGAAGCAGCCTGAAAAATAATCCACGGGAGTTCACCAGGGAAGAGATGAAGGAACTGCTTTTACGATTGATATGAAAGCAGAAAGAAAAAGTTATAAAGGTTTGAAAGGTTATAAAGGTAATAAAGGCCGGAAATTCTTCCCTTTAAAACCTTTATTGCCTTTACTGCCTTAACTTTGTGCCTTCGTGCCTTTGTGGCAGCGCCGGTTACCCGTTGATCGCTTGATGTAATCACCGCACCTAAAGGTGCGGTGCTGCGGAAGAATAAGAATCCTGTTAATCCTGTCTGAACGGGAGGTTTTTATGGAACATGTCAATGAAAAGGAAAAGGAGTTCCGGAACAAGGAGAGCGGCCCCAAATACCTGTTCCGCGGTCCCAGGTTGGAATGGGGTATCCTGGTCCTGAAACCGGGTGAAAAACTGGGCCATCATTTCCACAATGAAGTGGAAGAAACCTTCTTCCTGCTGGAAGGAGAAGCTGACATGATCATCAATGACAGAAAGATCGAAGCTGTTCAGGGTGACGCGTACAGGCTCGAGCCCCGGGACAGGCACGACATCCTCAACCGGTCCGGCCAGCCGGTTAAATTCATTTTCATCAAGACACCTTATATCCCTGAAGACAAAGTGAGCTGCTGAACCGGAATGAACACCATTCATGAACAGGAATACCGGATCACAGCTGGTGACCCTTCTTATGCCGAAGCAGCGGCTGACCTGGCCTTTGAAAGCGGGCCTGAATACAATTCCCAGCTTTTTGGAAAAGCTTTCCACAGGATCATATCCCGTCTTTATAGAAGAAAAAAAAGTTATTACAGTTATCTCCATTCCCTGCTGGCGCTACGGGACAGGGAAGCCGCGGGTCTTTTAATGTATACCGATCGTGAAATCCTGAAAAAAGAGCTGTCTTACACAAATTTCTGGATCAACCTGTATGAGCTTCCTTATCTCATCCGGCAATGGAAGTCCCTTGTTCATTCGGACAAACAGCTCGACATGATAAAAGACGGGGAATGCTATATTCTATATCTTTGCGTGCTCCCCGGCCTGCGCTCCAGCGGTATAGGCACAGCTCTGATAGATCACCTGCATAAGATCAGCCGGGCCGGAAACTACACGGCCCTGAGCCTTGACGTAAATCAAGAG